>JAYVBO010000207.1:0-3922 GCA_043750435.1 Betaproteobacteria bacterium
GCGCGCCGCGTCTTTGTGGCTGATGGCAGCCGCTGTGGCCACGTCGGTTTCGGCGCAAACCGACTGGCCGACCAAGCCCGTGACGGTGGTCGTGCCATCGTCGCCCGGTGGCGGCACCGACACCTACGGCCGGCTGCTGGCGCAGGCCCTGACCGAGCAGTTGAAGCAGACCTTCATCGTCGAGAACAGGCCCGGTGCCAGCGGCGCCATCGGCGCCACCGCAGTGGCCGGTGCGGCGCCCGACGGCTACACCATGCTGGTGGCCAGCAACTCGTCGCTGGGTATCAACCCGGCTTTGTACAAGACGCTGAGCTACGACGTGGCGCGCGACTTTGCGCCCGTCACGCGCGGCGTCATCGCGCCCATGGTCATCGTGGCCCATCCGAGCGCCAAGCTGAAGACCATGCGCGACCTGGTCGAGGCCGGCAAGCGCGAACCGCAGGCCCTGTTCTACGGCACGGCCGGCGTCGGCAGCCCGCTGTACATCGGCGTGCGGATGCTGGAAGAATCGACGGGAGCGCGTTTCAGCCATGTGCCCTACAAGGGTGCGGGTCCGGCCTACCAAGACCTGCTGGCCGGCCGCCTGCAATTCATGCTGACGGATCTGGCCAGCGTGCGGCCCTACATCGACGCGGGCAAGCTGCTGGCCTTGTCCATCACCGACAAGAGCGCGCTGCTACCCGGTGTGCCCACCTTCGCAGATGCCGGCTACCCGGGCATCAAGGCCTTCACGTCTTTCTCGGTGATGCTGCCGGCCAAGGTGCCGCCCGCGCTGGTGAAACGCATCGCTGTCGAGATAGCCAAGGCCATGAAAAACCCGGCCATGGTGCAGCGGCTGGAACAGGTGGCGCTGCTGCCGGTGGTCGATACGCCCGAGCAGTTCGCGGCTTCGCTGAAGACCGAGCAGGCCGACTGGGGCACGTTCATCCGGCAGCACAACATCACGCCGGAATAAGGCTGGACCGGGCGCCACCCGGTCTGGCGTTCAGAGCCCCCGCGGGTCGTCCAGGATGCTGTCCACCAGCGCCAGGAAGTGCGCCACATCGACAGGCTTGGTCACATAGTGCAGGGCGCCGCCTTCCAGCGCGGCCTGCACGTGCAGGCTGGTGGCGTCGGCTGACACCACCACCACGGGAATGGCGGCCAGCGCGGTGTCCTGCTTCAGTTGGCGCAAGACCTCCAGGCCGCTGATGTCGGGCAGTTGCATGTCCAGCAGCACCATGTCGGGCAGGGTAGCGCGGATGGCCGCCAACCCTTGTTGGCCCAGCATGGAGACGTCCAGCCGCACCTGCGGGCGCTGTTCGAAGACGCCCCGCATCACCTCGATGTTGATCTCGTTGTCTTCGACGTAGTGCACGCGGCGTTCGCGGTAGGGGGCGGCCTGGGTGTCGCTGTAGCGCGCGACGGGGGCCTGGGCGCCGTCGGCGGCGGGCAAGCGCAGTGTGAAGCGGGTGCCCACACCGGCTTCGCTGCTGGCCGTCAGCGCGCCGCCCATCAGCTCGGTCAGGCTGCGGCTGATGACCAGGCCGATGCCGGTGCCTTCGATGCCGCTGCTTTCGCGCCCCAGCCGGTTGTAGGGCTGGAACAGGGCAGCCAGCTGCTCGGGTGTCAGGCCCAGGCCGGTGTCGCTGACGGCCAGTTCCACGCAGTCACCGAATTCGTCCTCGCGCGCCGGCACGCGCCGCGCGGTGACGGTCAGGGTGCCGCCATCGCGGTTGTACTTGACGGCGTTCGACAACAGGTTGGTCAGCACTTGCTTCAGCCGCATCGCGTCGGCGTGGACGCCTTGGGCATCGGGCTCGATGGCGTGGGTCACAGCGATGCCGCGCGCGGCCGCGTCGGCGGCCACCAATTCCAGGCAGGCCGCCAGCAAGGGTTCCAGCGCCACCGGCGTCAGGCCGATTTCAATGGTGCCCGACTCGATGCGCGCCAGTTCCAGCGTCTCGTTGATCATCTCCAACAGATGCCAGCCGGCACGCTGGATGCGCTGGACCCAGCCCAGCTGGCGCGTCGCCAGAGCCGGGTCCTTGTCCAGGCCGAGCAGCTGCGCGAAACCGATCATGGCGTTTAGCGGCGTGCGCAGTTCGTGGCTCATGCGCGAGACGAGTTCCGACTTGGCGCGGTTGGCGGCCTCTGCCCGCAGCCGCGCCTGTTCGGACACTTCCAGCCGCAGCACTTCGGTGATGTCTTCCAGCGTGCAGACCACGCGCAGCACGCGGCCGTCGGCGCCCCGCATCACGCTGGCGGTGCCCTGCACCACGCGTTCGCGGTCGCTCGGGTCGCGCAGGCGCAGGCGGTGGACCACGGTGTCGGCGGGGCTGCGCATCAGTTCGCGCCGCCAGGTCAGCAGGCGCTCGGCCTCTTCGGCGTCCACCAGTTCGATCACCGACATGCGGCGCAGCTTTTGTGCGTCGCGCCCCAACATCGCGCGCAAGGCCGGGTTGGTTTCGATGATGCGGCCCCGCGGGTCCAGGAACATCACGCCCAGTGGCATGTGGTCCAGGATGTTGCGCAGGCGGGCTTCGCTTTCGCGCAGGGCAGACTCGGCGTGTTCGCGGTCCTGCATCTCGCGGCGCAGGCTGGCGGTGCTGGCCTGCACCGCCAGCTCGGTGCGCCGGCTGTGGCCGGTCACGGTCAACAGCAAGGCGCCTAGCATGGCCGAAGCCGCCAGGCCGGACAACGACAGCAGCCAGGCGGCTTCGCGCTGGTTGCCCGGCACGTCGGCGCGCTGGGCACTGACGTGCAAATGCACCGGCCGGCCGCCCAGGTTCAGCGGCCGCGTGGCGTGCAGGTCGGTGGCAGCGTTCACGCTGCTTTCGCAGGCGGCCAGGCCGGCCAGCTGCCGGCGTTCGACGCCAGGGGCGTCGTCCACCAGGCACCAGCGCAGGTAGCGCTGGTCGGGGCGAGCCAGGCCCCGCAAAAGGCTTTCGGTGCGCGTGGTGACGAAGACCACGCCACGGAACTGCGCCTGTCGTTCGTCGGCATTGCCGGGTTCGCCCCGGTACAGCGCCTGGTACAGCACCATGCCGGTTTCACGCGTGGGTGACTGGGTCAGCGCAAAGCCGGCTGTTGCCGCCGCTTGCCCGCTGTCGCGCGTGGCCAGGATGGCGACGCGGGCGGCCGGTATCGACAACACATTGACGCCGAGGGCTGCCCGGTTGCCTTCGGCCGGTTCGATGTAGCGCAGCGCCACCACTTCGCCGTCGGTTGCGCGTGCCGCGCCGCCATCGCGGTCGAAGACGCGGTAGCCGGCGTCACCCTGGGCGCGGGCATTGGCCTCGAAGCCCGCGATCCCTTGCACCGCCACGCGGGCGCTGTAGCCCACAGCCTGCAGCTCGATGGGCTGGGTCAGCCACCAGCGTGCGGCCTGGTGCAGGGCGTCGCGATCCAGGCCGTTGCGCCCGCGCGCGGCGCCGTGCAGGGCCTGCAGGGCGTGCAGCGGCGCGGCCATGCGCAGCTGGGCTTCGCTGGCCAGGCGGTCGGCATCGCGCTCGAAGGTGGCGCGCAGGCGTTGCTCGTCCAGCCGGTTGAATTCGTGGATCCCCAGGCCGACCAGGCCCATCGCCACCAGCAGCGGCAGCGCCAGCGTGCGCCGCCGTGGCCGCCAGTCGGCGGCGGGCTGGCCCAGGAAGGTCAGCACCAGCGGGGCGGCGATCAACACCCCCAGCGTGTCGCCCACCCACCAGGTCAGCAGGTTGGCCAGGGCGGCGTCGCGGGCCACGCCGCCGGTGGCCAGCAGCACCGTGGTGCCCAGGCTGGCACTGATGCAGCAGGCCAGCGGCGCGGCCAGCAGGCCGAAGCGCAGGATGTCGCGCGGCGCGTTCAGCACCACCGGCTGGCGCACGTAACGCCGCACCAGCGCGGCGCCGGCTGCGGCCTGCAGCATGGCGCCGGCCGCGATCAGGGGTGGTGCCAGCCATTG
>JAYVBO010000208.1:0-3912 GCA_043750435.1 Betaproteobacteria bacterium
GCACCGGCGCGGTTGTCGGTGATCACGGCCACGCCCCAGCGTTCGCTGAGCTTGGCGCCCAGCAGGCGCGCCAGCGTGTCAGCCGTGGTGCCGGTGCTGTAGGGCACGATGATCGTCATGGCCTTGCCGGGATAGGCGCTGCCCTGGGCCTGCGCGGGACCGCCGGTGCCCATGTTGCAAGCGGCCAGAGCCAGCCCGCAGGCCAGCAGCGTACGTCGGGTGGGCAGTCGTGAAAACATCTTTACTCCTGAATGGACCGGGTGCAAACGCGGGTTTTCATACGTTCTGATATGCGGAACAATGGTCCATTGTGAAGAATTCGTCGTAAAGTGCAACCCCGGTAAACGAGAGGTTGCGCCTTGAAGATCACCCGCTTTGACAACGGCCAGATCGGCCTCGTGAACGGCGACCGCATCGTCGATGTTTCGGACCTGCTGGGCGGCGATGTGCAGGCCTGGCCGCCAGTGGCGATGAACCGCTTGATCGCCGATTTCGAGCGCTTGCGCCCGGCGCTGCAAGCCGCCGCACAGCGCCCCGGCGTGCCGCTCGCCAGCGTGACCTTGCGCACCCCCGTGCCGGCGGCCAGCAAGGTCATCGCCTACCCCATCAACTACCACGACCACGGCATCGAGATGGGTCGCGAGACGCGCGCCACAAACCTGGGCTTCTTCCTCAAGCCACCGTCGTCGCTGTGCGGCGCGGGCGACGACATCGTGCTGCCGGCGTTGCCCGAGCGCCGCATCGACCACGAATGCGAACTGGCCATCGTCATCGGCACGCGCTGCCGCGACGTGAAGCGCGAAGACTGGGCCTCGGTGGTCTTCGGCTATTCGTGCCTGATGGACATCGTGGTGCGCGGCAAGGAAGAGCGCGTGGCGCGCAAGGCCTACGACAGCTTCTGCCCGGTGGGTCCGTGGATCGTCACCGCCGATGAATTGGGTGACCCGAATGCGTTGCAGGGCCGGCTGTGGGTCAACGACGAACTGCGCCAGGACGCCAACACGCGCGACCTGGTGCTGGACATCCCCGGCATGATCGAAGTCGCCTCGCACATCATGACGCTGGAACCCGGCGACATCATCGCCTGCGGCACACCGGCCGGCGTCGGGCCGATCAAGGGCGGCGACGTGGTGCGCATCGAGTTCGAGCGCATCGGCGGCATGACGATGAAGGTGGTGCAAAGCGAAGGCGGGCGCGCGTCCATTTTCGCGGCGGGGCCTGTGGCGGCATGAACGGCGTGAAGGCTGACGCGGCCGCAGCGCTGTCACCCGCGTCGGCGGCGCTGGCCGCGTTTTCGGCGCAGATCTCTGAACACGACCTGTCGCCGCTGTGGGAACGCAAGGCACGCCTGGTGCCGGGTTCGGACTGCGTGCCCGCCTTCTGGCCCTACGCGCAGATGCGCCCGCTGCTGGCGCAGAGCGCCGAACTGATCACCAAGAAGCAGGCCGAGCGCCGCGTGCTGGTGATGGAGAACCCGGCATTGCGCGGTACGTCTTTCATCACGAACTCGCTGTATGCGGGTTTGCAGATCATCGCGCCCGGCGAGGTGGCGCCGTCGCACCGCCACACGCCCAGCGCGCTGCGCTTCGTCGTCGAAGGCGAGGGCGCCTACCTGGCGGTGGCGGGCGAACGCATCGCCATCAGCCCCGGCGATTTTGTCATCACGCCGGCGTGGGCCTGGCACGACCACGGCAACCTCGGCAGCGGCCCGGTGGTCTGGCTGGACGGGCTGGACACGCCCTTCGCGCAGCTCTTCGGCGCGCACTTCCGCGAGAACCACCCGGACGATCAGCATCCCGTGGTGGACGCGGCGAGCAGCCCGCTGGTCTTCCACTTCGAGGCCACGCAGGCTCGGCTGCGCGCGATGGCGCAAGCGACGAACGCGGCGCCTGACGCGGCGCACGGCCATCTGCTGCGCTACTGCCCACCGGCCACCGCCGCATACGCTTTCCGCACGATGTCGGCCTGCATGCAACTGCTGCCCGCCGGCTTTCGCGGCCAGCCTTGCCGCAGCACCGAGAGCCAGGTCTTCAACCTGGCCACAGGTCGTTGCCGCGTCGACATGGGCGGCAGCGTGCACGACGTGCAGCCGCACGACAGCTTCGTCGTTCCGCCGTGGGAACCCTACCGGCTGGAAGCCGACGAAGACAGCTTCCTCTTCAGCTTCTCCGACCGCGCCGCCCAGGAAGCTTTGGGCTACTGGCGCGAAGAACGTCTTTGAAAGCCGTCACGATGAAACCCGAATTCGTCATCAACGACCTGGCTAACCACGACTTCCAGGTCAACCGCCGCGCGCTGGTGGACCCGCTGGTTTTCGAGGCCGAGATGCGCCGCATCTTCGACACCTGCTGGCTCTACGTCGGCCACGAATCGGAAGTGCGCGAACCGGGCGATTTCAAGACGCGTGACGTCTGCGGCCGGCCCATCATCTTCTGCCGCGACTCGAAGGGCGAAATCCGCGCCTACCTGAACGTCTGCCGCCACCGGGGCGCCATCGTCTGCCGCGAACCCGAAGGCAACGCCAAAGGGTTCTTTTGTTTCTATCACGGGTGGTCGTACAACCGCGACGGTGAACTGGACGGCGTGCCCGGTGCAGCAAGCTATCCACCCAGCTTCGACCGCTGCAAGCTGGGCCTGGCCGAACCGCCGCACGTGGCCAGCTACCAGGGTTTCGTCTTCCTTTCGTTCAACCCGAACGCCGAGCCGCTGGTGGACTACCTGGCTGGCGCCAAGGACTACATCGACCTCATCGTGGACCAGTCGCCCACGCGCCGCATGGAAGTGATACGCGGCACGCAGGAATACGACATGAAGGCGAACTGGAAGCTGCTGGTGGAAAACAGCTTCGACGACTACCACCTGATGACGACGCACAGCACCTGGCTGAACTACATGAAGCGCTCGGGGGTGGAGATCAAGCGGCCCGACAAGACGCAGGTCGGCGCGACGATGCCCGCGCATGGCGTGGGCAAGGCGCTGGGCAATGGCCACGCGGTCATCGACAACGTGAACTTCCGCGGCCGGCCGGTGGCGAAGTGGATCGCGCTGTACGGCGAAGCCGCCAAGCCCGAGATCGACCGCATCCGCGCCGAGCTGTTCGAACGCCTGGGCGAGGCCCGCGCCATGCGCGTGGCCGACACCAACCGCAACCTCGTCGTCTTTCCCAATCTTGTGATCAACGACGGTTCGTCGGTGACCATCCGCAGCTTCCAGCCGCGCGCGGCCAACCTGATGCAGGTGCGTGCCTGGGCGCTGGGGCCGGTGGAAGAAACGCCGGCGGCTCGGGCCATCCGGCTGGACAGCTTCCTCACCTTCTACGGCCCTGGCGGCTTCGCCACGCCCGACGATGTGGAGGCGCTGGAATCGGTGCAGCAGGGCCTGGCTTCGTGGCGTGAAGTGCCGTGGAGCGTGATGTCGCGTGGCATGGCGAAAGAGGGTGAACAGCTGAACACCGACGAACTGCACCTGCGGGCGTTCTGGCTGCAGTGGGCCGACTTGATGGGGGATGTTGCATGAACAACGCCGCCCCCATCACCCGCGAGATCACACGCACCCAGGTCGAAGATTTCCTGTTCGAAGAAGCCGCGTTACTGGACGCCTGGCGCCTGGACGACTGGCTGCTGCTGCTGACCGATGACGCCACCTACCGCGTGCCCAGCAACGACGCGCCCGACTCGCAGCCGGCCGACGCGCTGTTCATGATTGCCGACGACACGCGCCGCATCCGCGAACGCGTGCTGCGCCTGCAAGACCGCAACGCGCATGCCGAATTCCCGCACTCGCGCACGCGCCGGCTGATCAGCAATGTGCGCATCACGGCCCGGTCGGGTGACGAGCTGCACATCGAGGCGAATTTCGTGGTTTACCGCCACCGCCGCAACGCCGACATCCGAAGCTTCGTCGGCCAGTACC
>JAYVBO010000209.1:0-3910 GCA_043750435.1 Betaproteobacteria bacterium
TGCTGACGGCGTTGACCCAATCACAGTCGCTGGATGCACCGCGCGACTTGAAGGCCTTCCACGCCCGGCTGCTGGCGGCACGCCCGGACATCGGCGGCGAGATCATCCTGACCGACCCGCAGGGCCAGATGCTGGTCCACACGGCGCGCCCCTACGGCAGCGTGCTGCCGATGATGCCCAAGCCACAAGGCAGGGCCGCGCTGGCCGAGGTGCTGGCCACCGGCAAGGCGGCCGTCGGCGATGTCGTCATCGGCCCCGTCGCCAACGCCCCAGTGGCCGTGCTGGGCGTGCCGGTGCGGCGCGACGGCGTCACGGTGGCCGTGCTGGTGACCGTGCTGGACGCGGGCAGCTTCGACGCGCTGCTGCCCGGCTACCAGTTGCCTAGCGGTTGGGCGCTGGCGGTGCAGGACAGCCAGGGGCAAGCCATCCTGCGGCGCGGCGCAGCCCCCGCCAGCGGCGCAGCGGCGGCAGAACAGCGCCACTATGTCGAGCCCTCCAAGCTGACACCGTGGCGCGTGGTGATGGCGGTGCCGGCCGACTACTTCCAGGCCCCGCTGCGGGCCGGCGCCTGGAAGTTGACGCTGCTGGTGCTGGCCGTCACCGGTATCGGCATACTGGGTGGCACCTTCGCCGGCCGCCGCCTGACGCGGTCCATGGGCACGCTGGCCAGCCACGACAGCGATCTGAAAGCGGTCGACGACATCAGCGAAGTGGCCTTCGCCCGCCGCCTGATGGCGCAAACCGACGAGCAACGCGCCGCAGCCCTGGCCGCACTGGACGACAGCCAGCGCACCTTGCAGGCGCTGTTCAACGGCATGCCCGACGCCGTGGTCTTTGTTTCGCCAACGCGCCACATCCGCTTCGTCAACCCGGCCTTCACCCGGCAATATGGCTACAGCGCCGACGAGGTGGTGGGCCTGACCACCGAAATCCTCTACGCAGACCCAGCCGACTACGCCCGCCTGGGCCGCGAGCGCTACAACGTGAAGGCCATCGAGAACAGCGCGCCCGTTGAGCTGCTGTTCCGCCGCAAAGACGGCCAGCTGATCTGGATCGAGTCCAACGGCGTGCCCATACCCGGGCCCGACGGCGCGGCCATCGGCCTGCTCGGCGTACACCGTGACATTTCAGAACGCAAACGTGCGCAAGGCGAACTGGAAGCCCACGGCGCGCAACTCGAAGCCCTGGTGCGCGAACGCACAGCTGCACTGGCCACTGCCAACGCCGAACTGGCCACGCGCAACCGCGCCATCACCGCGCTGTACGACAGCGCGCCCTGCGGCTACCTGTCGCTGCGCGCCGACGGCACCATCACCGAAGCCAACCGCACCGCGCTGACCCTGCTGGACCAGACCGCCGAGAGCTTCATCGGACACCGCTTCGCTGAATTCCTGACGCCGGACAGCCGACGGCTGCATGGCGAACGGGCCCGCGCCTTCATGCAGGCCGGACAGGCGCGGGGGCTGGCTTACGACATGCTTCGGCGCGATGGCGGCATGGTGCCGGTGCTGCTGGACGCCGACTTCGAACGCGATGGCCAGGGCACGCTGGTGGGCGCACGGGCCACCCTGGTCGACGACAGCCTGCGCCGCACCCGCGACCAGAAGATCGCCGACATGCAGATCGAGTTGGCCCGCCGCGCAGACCAGGCCGAAGCCGCCAACCGCGCCAAGGGCGCCTTCCTGGCCAATATGAGCCACGAGATCCGCACGCCCCTGAACGCCATCATCGGCCTGACCCACCTGATGGCCAGCGACACCACCAGCGACCGCCAACGCGACCGTTTGAGCAAGGTGGCGGCGTCGGGGCAGCACCTGCTGCAGGTGGTCAACGAGGTGCTCGACCTGTCGAAAATCGAGGCCGGCATGATGCGCCTGCACCCGGCAGACTTCGCCCTGGACGAATTGCTGGCCGGCTTGCAGGCCATGGTGGCCGACGTGGCGCGCGACAAGGGCGTGGCGCTGCTGCTGCTGGCGCCGGGGGTGCCCCTAGCCTGGCATGGCGACGCCATGCGCCTGGCGCAGGCGGTGCTGAACCTGCTGTCCAACGCAGTGAAATTCACCGAACACGGCAACGTGCAGTTGCAGGTGTCGGTGGTGGCGCAGGAACTGGGGCGTTCGAAGTTGCGCTTCGAAGTGCAGGACACCGGCAGCGGCATTTCGCCTGAACGCCAGCGGGCCTTGTTCTCGGCCTTCGAACAGGCCGACAGTTCCATGACGCGCCGCCACGGCGGCACCGGCCTGGGCCTGGCGCTGACCCGCCACCTGGCCGAATTGATGGGCGGCGAGGTGGGTGTGACCAGTGCCGAGGGTGCCGGCAGCACCTTCTGGCTCACGGCCTGGCTGCAGCCAGCCAGCGCACCGACGCTGGCCACCGCACCTTCGCGACTACCGGTGGGCGAGCGTGCCACCGTGGCCAGCAGCGAAACGCAGCTGCGTGAACGCCACACAGGCCAACGCGTGCTGCTGGCCGAAGACAACCCGGTCAATCAGGAGGTGGCCTGCGCGCTGCTGGAAGCGGTGGGCCTGGTGGCGACGGTGGTCGGCGACGGCGCCAAGGCGGTGGCCGCCGTGCTGGCGCGCGACCACGACCTGGTGTTGATGGACATGCAGATGCCGCTGATGGACGGCCTGGAGGCGACGCGGGCCATACGCGCCGAAGAAGCCCGCCTGGCCGGCGGCGACGTCGTGGCCCGCCATGTGCCCATCATCGCCATGACCGCCAACGCCTTCAACGAAGACCGCCTGGCCCGCCTGGCCGCCGGCATGGACGACCATGTCGCCAAGCCGGTGGATGCCGAGTTGCTCTTCGCCACCTTGCTGCGCTGGCTGCCGCCTTCAGCGTGACGGTGAGTGCGGCGCGGTGGCCGCAGCTGGCACAGCGGCGGCGGCGGCCTCGGCTTCGCGCAGCTTGTCTTTCTTGCTCTTGCGCTTGCCTTTGACGCCGCCGTGCGGGTCGGCCGGCAACGGTGGCGCCACCGCCAGGGCTTCATAGCCGGCGATCTGTTCGCGCGGCACGCGCAACGCCTGGCGTTTTTCGATCAGGCGGAAATGTGCTTCACTGCCCGGCGCGTCGGCGCAGATGAAGCTGACCGCCACGCCCTGTGCGCCGGCGCGGCCGGTGCGGCCGATGCGGGGGGTGTAGTCAGTTGCCGAACGCGGCAGGTCGAAGTTGATGACCACCGGCAGGTGCACCACGTCCAGCCCGCGTGAGGCCAGGTCGGTGGCCACCAGCACCGCCAGCTGAGCGGTCTGCAGGTCGGTCAGCACCTGGCTGCGCCGGCCGGGGCTGAGGTCGCCATGCAGGGCGGCGGCCGCCACGCCGGCCTGGCGCAGCTTGTCGGCCAGGTGTTCGGCACCGTACTGCGTGGCCACGAAGACCAGCGCACGCGGCCAGGCCTCGGTGCGCAGCAAATGGCGCAGCAAGGTGTTGCGGCGGGCGGTGTCCACGACGATGGCGCGCTGCGTGATGTGGGCATGCGCGCGGGAGCCGGCGCCGGCATCGCTGCCGGCAGCGCACTCGGCATCGCCCTCGACACCCGGCTGCGCGGCGCCATCCACCCGCTCCAAGGTCAGCACCAAGGCGTTGCGCTGCACGCGGGCGGCCAGGGCCTGCACGGCGGCGGGCACCGTAGCGCTGAACAGCAGGGTCTGGCGCTGGCGCGGGGCCAGTTGCAGCACACGCTGGGTTTCGTCGGCAAAGTCGGCGTCCAGCAGGCGGTCGGCCTCGTCCAGCACCAGCAGGTCCAGGTCGCGCAGGTGCACGGCGTTCTGCCGCGTCAGGTCCAGCAGCCGGCCGGGCGTGGCCACCAGCAGGTGGGCGCCGCCGCGCAAGGCCTGCATCTGCGGGTTGATGGACAAGCCGCCCACCGCCACCACGGTCTTCAGCTGGGGTGCCAGCGCGTGCGCGG
>JAYVBO010000210.1:0-1648 GCA_043750435.1 Betaproteobacteria bacterium
GTTTCGAACTCACGGAGCGCAGCCTAGCAGGCCTGTCAAGCCGGCTTTAAAGCGGGGGCTTGGCAGCCGGCAGCGCGTGCAGCACCCGCTGCGGGAACGGGATCTCGACGCCGGCCGCGATGATGGTGCTCAAGATCGCCAGGTTGACTTGCGATCGAATGTTGCTGGAGCCGTTTTGCGGGTCGCTGATCCAGAAGTTAATGGTCAGGTCCAGCCCGTCGGCGCCGAAGGCCGACAAGAGCACCACCGGGGCGATAGCCGAATCCACCCGAGGCACCGCCGTCACTGCCGTGACGAGCTGCGGCATCAGCGTGGCCAGGTCCGTGCCGTAGGCCACCTGCACGGCCGTCGTGAGCAGCACTTGCGGGTCGGCCAGCGACGAGTTCTCAACCCGCTGGGTGATCATCATTTCATTGGGCACGATGGACTCGCGGCCGTTCAGCGCGCGGATCACCGTGTAGCGGGCGCTGATGTCGGTGATGCGACCTTCGAAGCCGTCCACCTTCACTAGGTCGCCGATGCGCATGCTGCGTTCGGCCAGGATGACGAAACCGCTGACGTAGTTGGCCGCCAGTTTCTGCAAGCCCAGGCCGATGCCCACGCCCAGCGCGCCCCCCAGCACACCCAGCGCCGTGAGGTCGATACCTGCGGCTTCCAGTGCGACGATCAGCCCGACAAAAAGCAGCACGGCGCGCAGCGCGTTGGCGGCAATCTTGCGGCTGCTGATGTTTTCAGTCGCGCCGTTCAGCAGCCGCGCCTCCAGCGCTGACGACAGCGACAGGGCGGCCATCAGCACCACCACGGCCGTGAAGGCGCCTTCGATGATGTTGCGCAGGCTGACTTCGTTGCTGCCCATCTTCCAGCTGATGGCGTCCATCTCTTGCAGGACCAGTGGCAGCACACCCGTGATCCACAGCGCCACGCCAACCCAGGCAAACCACGACAGCGTGCGTTCGAAGCTGCGCACCACCGCCGAGTCCGGGAAGGCGCTGCGCAACACGCGGCCGGCCAGGCGGATGGCCGCCAGCGACACCAGGATCGGTATCACCAGCTTGAACACCGCGATGGGCACATGCCCGCGCCACAGCGTGGCCAGGCCCCAGCGCGCCAGCAGCGCAAACAGCAAGGCCAGCAGGGGGAAGAGCACGCCGTCGACAACGCCCCGGCCGAACCAGATCGAGCCGCGCAGCGGCACGGGCCCGCGCGCCAGGCGCAGCAAGCCCCAGGCCGCCACCAGGCAAGCGGCGACCAGGGCCACTTCGACCAGCGCGGTGGGCTTGAGCAGCGCCTGCCCGAGTTCGAGCAGTTCGTCAGCGGTCATGGCCTGGGCCATGGCATCAGCCCGTCACGGCCATACCAAACATCACGTGGAGCACTCAAGACAGGCCAGCCAGCACCTTCACGTGGGCGGCCACGCTGCGCGCCAGCGCGCTGAGGTTGTAGCCGCCTTCCAGGCAGGACACGATGCGGCCCTGACTGTGTTGCGCGGCGACAGTGACCAGCTTGCGGGTGATCCATTCGTAGTCGGCCTCGACCATGCCCAGCTGGCCCAGATCGTCTTCGCGGTGGGCATCAAAGCCGGCGCTGATGAACAGCATCTGCGGCTTGAATTCGTCCAGTGCGGGCAGCCACAGGGTGTCGATGGCTT
>JAYVBO010000211.1:0-3910 GCA_043750435.1 Betaproteobacteria bacterium
CTGACCTTCAACGAGTCCTACGACCAGCGCGTGCTGCGCGAAATTGCGCCGCGCCCCGCCAGCGACGCCGACGCCGCTGGCGCGCCCACCGACTTCGAGTCCCGCCCCCTGCCAGCCGCTGCGCCCACCAACTGGGCCAGCCTGAGCCTGGTCGAGGACCAGGAGGTCGAAGCGCAGATCTCGGCCGAACGTTTCGGTATGGACATCGCACTGGCCTGCGAATGGGAACTTCGCGAGTTGGACGCCTACATCAGCTCTGTTCTGATCGACGCCGGCGGCGAGCGCGACCGCAACCCCCTGCGCCCCGACCTGATCGGCCACGCCATGATCCGCGGCATTGCGGCGGTGTCCGACCGCGACGACGTGCGCAAGGTGCTGTCGGCCGAACTCAGCCGCTCACTGGGCGGCCTGCTGCGGGAAGCCTATGCCGACATCGTGACCACGATGCGCAACGCCGGCGTGCAGCCCTCCAGCCTGGCCGTGCGCAACCGAACGCAACGCCGGGCGGCCGGCAGCAGCAGCGACGCACATGCGGAAGACGCTGACGACCCTTCGACCTCGGGCCACGGTGTCGCTGACAGCCGCTCCGGCGGCCGGCGCGGCGGCCACACCCAGCTGGGCGACCTCGCGCCTTCACAGCGCGCCAGCCTGGGCGGCCGTGGTGGCGCACAGCTGGGCCCGGTTGATCCGGCGCTGATGTCGCTGATCCGGCGCCTGAACCACGGCAACAGCGGCAGCCCGGACGGCGGCGGCCCGCGCGGTGGCAGCCATGACGACCGTTATGAAGGCCCTGACGACAGCGAGCACGAGGACGACAGCAGCGGAGGCGGCACCAGCCTGCAAGCACCGCTGCCGCGCAACCTGATCCGCGCCCACCGCGACGAATTGCGCCAAGCCTCGACCGGTGCGCTCGACCACATGGTGATCGACGTCATCGGCTTCATGTTCGACCAGATCCTGGCCGACCCCAATGTGCCACCGCAACTGGCCCGCCAGATCGCGCGGCTGCAACTGCCGGTGCTGCGCGCGGCGCTGGGCGACAAGACGTTTTTCTCGTCACGCAAGCACCCGGTGCGCCGCTTCATCAACCGCATCGCGACGCTGGGTTCGGCCTTCGAGGACTTCAACGACGAAGGCGCCAAGCACTTCCTGAACAAGGTGCGCGCGCTGGTGCAGGAAGTGGCCGAAGGCGACTTCGACCGGATCGAGATCTACGAACAGAAACTGGCCGCACTGGAAGCCTTCACCACCGAGCTGGCCAGCGGCAACGACCAGGGCCAGCGCGAAGCGGCCGCCCTGCTGTCGGAAAAAGAAGACCAGCAGCGCCTGCGCGAGTTGTATGCGCAGCGCCTGGCCGGTGAGCTGAAGGACCTGGACGCCCCGCCTTTCTTGCGCGCCTTCCTGGCCGACGTGTGGAGCCAGGTGCTGCTGCGGGCCTCTGAGCAAGACGGGCCGAACGGGCCGCTGGCGCAGCGCCTGCGCCATGCCGGCCGCGAGCTGTTCTTGAGCGTGCAGCCCAAGGCCACGGCCCAGCTCCGCAAAGGTTTCCTGGCCGAACTGCCCAAGCTGATGCAGGAGCTGACCGAAGGCATGAACCTGATCGCCTGGCCCGAAGCACAGCGCCGCGCCTTTTTCGGCCAGCTGATGCCCTGCCACGCCGAGGCGCTGAAGACGACCACCGGCCGCACGCTGGAAATCAACCTGATGGCCAAGCAGATCGACGGTGCGCTGCTGCGCCCGCCGCCTTCGCGCGCCGAGCTGGCCGCCGCACCCTTGCCGTCGGCCGCGGCCCTGGCCAGCGCCGCACCGCCGCAGCTGACAGCCGAAGAGGCCGAGCGCGTGGGCTTGGTGCAGGAATCGGCTGTCGACTGGTCGGGCACGGTGGACATCGACCTTGGCGCCACGATGGGCGGCGAAACCGCCGCCGCCATCGAAGCAGAACCCAGCTTGCCGGGCCTGCCCGAACACACCGAAGCCGCCGAGCCCACCGAAGGCCGCGCGCTGGCCGACCTGGTGCAGGTGGGCTACCCCTATCAAATGCATGTGGACAACGCCTGGCAGAAGGTGCGCCTGTCGCACGTCAGCGCGGCGCGCAGCTTCTTCATTTTCACGCATGGCGGCAAGCACAGCAAAACCGTGTCGCTGACCCAGCGCATGCTGGTTCGGCTGTGTGAGGCCGGCCGCTTGAAAGCCTTCGAAACCAGCTACCTCGTTGAACGCGCCACTGCG
This sequence comes from Betaproteobacteria bacterium, assembly GCA_043750435.1. GTDB lineage: Bacteria > Pseudomonadota > Gammaproteobacteria > Burkholderiales > Burkholderiaceae_C > Rubrivivax. The sequence goes on from JAYVBO010000211.1 coordinate 2,230, forward strand.
CGGGCGCGGCGGCAATTGGCTGGCCTCAGCGCCTGACCGCCGGCCTGGGCGCAGCGGGCCGCCCATGTGAAGATCGCGGGCCCGACGCCCAGGAGCTACCGCGATGCCTGCCCCGCCGATCACGCTGCCCGCTACGCTGCAAACCACGCTGCCCATCACCCTGCGCCGCGCCACCGTGGCCGACGCAGCGGCCCACGCCCGCATCATGGGCGACCCCCAGGTGCTGGCCAACCTGATGCAGCTGCCCTACGCCAGCGTAGACCTCTGGCAGCAGCGCCTCGCCGACAACAACCTGCCGGGCAAGACCGACCTGGCACTGGTGGCCGAGCAAGGCGGTGTGGTGGTTGGCAGCGCCGGCCTGCACCCGGCCGTGCAATTGCGCCGCCGCCACGTGGCCATGCTGGGCATTTCGGTGGCACGCGAAGCGCAAGGGCGCGGCGTCGGCCACGCGCTGATGCAGGGCCTGTGCGACTACGCCGACGGCTGGGCCCAGATCACGCGCATCGAGCTGACCGTCTTCGTCGACAACAGCCGCGCCATCGCGCTCTACGAACGCTTCGGCTTTGTGCGCGAAGGCCAGCACCGCGCCTATGCGCTGCGCAACGGCGTCTACGAAGACGTGCTGTCGATGGCCCGCCTGCACCCCCGTCCGCCGGTGCCGCGCTGGGGCCCGGCCTAGGCTCGATCAGGCTCAGGCTGCAGCGACCAGCCGGCGCGCCATCTGCAGCGCCGCCATCAGGCTGGACGGGTCGGCCAAGCCCTGCCCCGCGATGTCAAACGCCGTGCCGTGGTCGGGGCTGGTGCGCACGAAAGGCAGGCCCAGCGTGACGTTGACGCCCTGCTCCACGCCCAGGTATTTCACCGGGATCAAGCCGTGGTCGTGGGTCATGGCCACCACCAGATCGAACTCGCCGCGCCGCGCGCGCATGAAGACCGTGTCAGGCGCGTAGGGGCCGCTGGCATGGATGCCCTCGGCCACAGCGGCTTGCACGGCCGGGCCGATGATGTGGATCTCTTCGTCGCCGAACAAACCGCCTTCACCGGCATGCGGGTTCAGGCCCGCCACCGCGATGCGCGGCGGGGTGGTTTGCCAGGCGGCCGCCGCGCGGTGCGCGATGCGCAAAGTCTGCAGCACGGCGTCGAAAGTCACCGCCTCGATGGCCTTGCGCAGCGCCAGGTGGATGGTCACCAGCACCACGCGCAATTCTTCGTTGGCCAGCATCATGCGCACCGGCGGCACCGCAGCGCCAGGCGCGTGGGCGGCGGCCAGTGCCTGCAGCATTTCGGTGTGGCCCGGGTAGGGCACACCGGCCGCCGACAGGGCTTCCTTGTGGATGGGCGCGGTGACGATGGCAGCGCCCGCACCGGCCTGCACCAGCCGCACCGCGTGTTCGATGCAGCGCGCCGCCGCCGCGCCGCTGCGCCCGTCGATGACGCCCAGCGGCAGCGCGGCCAAGCCCGGCGGCAGGTCGGGCGGCAGCAGCACCGGCAGGCAGCCGGGCGGCACCTGCGGCAGGTCGGCCGGGTGTTCGATGAGCGCCGTCATCGGGCTGCCGGCGCGGCGCAGAACGGCGGGGTCGCCGATGACCACCGCATCCCGCAACTCGCCTTGTTGCCAGGCCTTGACGATGGTTTCCGGGCCGATGCCGGCGGCGTCGCCCATGGTCACCAGCAGTGGCTG
>JAYVBO010000212.1:0-3907 GCA_043750435.1 Betaproteobacteria bacterium
GCTGCGCCAGGCCGTATTCGGCCAGTGAACGGATGCCGGCCAGCGGGGTGCGCAATTCGTGCGCCACATTGCCGGCGAATTCGCGCTGCGCCCGCACGCCGGCCGCGATGCGCGCCATCAGCGCGTTGAAGGCGCCAGTCAGGTTGGCGATGTCGCGCGTGCGTGGCTGCAAGGCCAAGGGCGCCAGGTCGTTGGCGTCGCGCTGGGCCAGCGCCGCTTCCAGCTGCGCCATCGGCTGCAATTCACGGCCGATGGAGCGCCGCAGCCACAGGCCCAACAGCAGCAGCAGCACGGCCTGCGGCGCCACCGAGGCGGCCAGCAACTGCTGCAGCAGATGGGTGCGGCCGCGGGTGGTCTGCGCCACCACCACCAAGTGAGCGTGCGGCAGGCTGCGCATCAGCGTGACCATGCGCAGGTCCACGCCCCGATAGTGGCGTTCCTCGAAGGACCAGGGTTCAGTGGGCGGCGCCAGGCGACCGCGCAGACCGCCCTGCCCCGCCAGCAAGCTACCGTCGGCCCGCAACACCGAGAAAAAGACCCGCTCGTCGCGGTCGAACAGCACCTGGCCGACTTCACGCGCGCTCAGGTTGAGGGTCAGCTGACCGTCGTGTTCATTGACGTTGGCCGCGAGGGCGTAGGCGTCGTCCAACATGGAACGGTCAAAGGCCTGGCGCGTGTAGACGTAGGCCACGCTAACTGCCACCGTGGTGCCCAGCAGCCAGGTCAGCGCCAGCGGCAGCATCACCTGCCACAGCATGCGCCGGCGCAGTGAAGGGAAGTGGCCTGCCGTGGCTTCGGCCTTCGGCGCGACTTCAGTCGCCATTGCCGTCCTGCGCCTCCACCACATAGCCCAGACCGCGCAGCGTGCGGATGGTGGCGCCGCTGCCCTGCAGCTTGCGGCGCAGGCGCGAGATGAAGGCCTCCAGCGCGTTGCTGCCCAGGGCGTCGTCGAAGCCCGACAACTTGTCGGACAAGCGGCGCTTGCTGACCACATGGCCGGGCGGCGACATCAGTTCCAGCAGCACCTCGAATTCACGCGCGGGCAGGTCCATGGTCTGCAACGCGCCGTCGCCACCGGCCACGCGCACCTGCAGGCGGCGGGCGCGGCGGTCCAGCCGCAGGCCGCCCACTTCCACCACGTCGTCAGCGCCCTGCGCACGCCGCACCAGGGCACGCAAGCGGGCTTCCACTTCGGCCAGGTCAAAGGGTTTGCCCAAGTAATCGTCGGCACCGGCGTCCAGGCCGGCGATGCGCTCTTCGGTGCGGTTGCGTGCAGTCAGCACCAGCACCGGCGTTCGGTCGCCCCGGGCGCGGGCCTCGCGCAGCACCGGCAGGCCGCTGCCGTCGGGCAGGTTCAGGTCCAGCAGCACGGCGTCCACGGGCTGCACCTGCCACAGGTGGCGGGCCTGCGCCGCCGTGGTGGCCACATCAATGCGGTGCCCGGCCTGGCTGAGGCTGCGCTGCATGACGTCGCGCAGCACGTCGTCGTCTTCGACCAACAGGAAGCGCATGGGCGGTCAGGTGGTGGTCAGTGGCCACCAGCGATAAACGGTCGATGAGCATACGACAGGCCCTGACACCGACCCACCCCAGGCGACACCGCCGGCACGCGCACGGCGCCGTGCTGTCGTGCATGACCCTGATCGCCGCCCTGCTGACGCTGCCCACCGCACAGGCTGAAGCGATTTCGCTGGCTGACGCCCTGACGGCCGCCGCCAGCAACCTGGACGTGACCATCGCCACGCGGGGCCTGGCCGCCGCCCAGGCCGACATCACAGCCGCTGACCACGCACCGCTGCCGCAGCTGTCAGCCAAGCTGTCGCAGATCGACCTGCAGAACGGCATCGGCGGCGGCAACCCGCTGACCCAGCGCCGCATCGACAAAGGCGTGGGCCTGGACTGGACCTGGGAGCGCGGCAACAAGCGCGGCCTGCGCACCGAAGCCGCGCGGCGCAGCGCCGCCGCCGCTGCCGCCGACGTGGACGAAGTGCGCACCCTGCAGCAACTGGCCACCCAGGCGGCCTTCTTCGACCTGCTGGCGGCGCAGGGCCGCATCGAGCAATTGACCGCCATCGAACGCAGTGCGCGGCAAACCGCCGAAACCGCACGCGCCCGGCTGAAGGCCGGCGACCTGGCGCTGCAAGACGCGGCGCGTGCCGACATCGAGGCCGAACGCGTGCAGGCCGACGGCGCCAGCGCGCAACTCGACTTGCAGCGCGCGCAGTTCACGCTGGCCCAGCTGACCGGCCGCGAAGCCCAGGCCGCCAGCCTGGGCGCGAAGGCTGACTGGCCGGCGGCCGACACCGCCAACACCACCGTCAACGTGGACGCGCTGCTGGACTTGCGCGCCGATGTGCGGGCCGCCGCCGAGCGCGTGCGCGCGGCCGAGACGGCGCTGAAGGGTAGCGGCGCGCAGCGCCAGAGCGACATCACCTGGGGCGCGTCGGTGGACCACTATCCCGGCACGTCCACCCGGCTGGTGGAATTCCGCCTGTCCATGCCGCTGGCCTTTGGCTACCGCTATGAAGGCGAAATCGGTCGGTCACAAGCCCAACTTGACCAGGCGCGTGACGCGCTGGAAAAAACCCGCCGCACGGCCGCCACCGAACTGCAGCGCCTGCGCGCCGAAGTGGCCACTGCCGCGCTGCGGGCGCAGCGCTACAGCGGCGAAATCCTGCCCCGTTCACGCGAAGTGGCCGAGCGCGCCGAGCAGGCCTATAACCGCGGCGCCCTGCCGCTGACCGACCTGCTGGACGCGCGGCGCACCCTGCGCGCCGTGCTGCTGGAAGCGCTGGCTGCGCGGACCGATCTGGCCAAGGCGCAAGGCGCCTGGCAACTGCGCAGCGCCGGCCACACCGCCACGCGCTGACCGCCCGACATCCTGACATCTGATTGCACCCGCCATGTACCCGACGACACCGAAGCGCTTGTCCTTGCTCTGCCTGCTGGCCCTGGCGACCCTGGGCCTGTGCGGCTGCAACGACGCGCCGCCGCCCGCCGCGCCCGAGCCCGCCGCACCCATCCTGCAAGGCACCCAATTGCGCTTCCAGCCCGGGCATCCGCAACTGGCGCTGTTGACCACCACGGCCGCCACGCCGGCCAACCAGGTCACGCTGGAACTGCCGGCGCGCCTGGTCTGGAACGAAGAGCGCACCCAGCGCATCTACCCCGCATTTGCCGGGCGCGTCACGGCCATCACTGCCGACCTGGGCCAGGCCGTGCAAGCCGGCGGCGCCCTGGCCATGCTGGCCTCGCCCGACTACGGCGCCGCCCAGGCCGATGCCGCCAAGGCCCGCGCCGATGTCGATTTCAGCCGCAAGACCTTGGCCCGCCAGCGTGAACTGCTGGACCTGGGCGTGGCCGCGCGCAAGGATTTCGAGCAGGCCGAAGCCGACGCTGCGCGCAGCCAGGCTGAGCTGTCGCGCGCCCAGGCCCGCGTGTCCCTGTACGGCGGCGCGGCCGTCGCGCCGGGCGTGGACCAGAAGCTGGCGCTGCGGTCCACGCTGGCCGGTGTGGTGGTGGAACGCAACCTCAACCCAGGGCAAGAAGTGCGACCCGACCAGGCCGGGCCGGGCGTGCCGCCGCTGTTCGTTGTCAGCGACCCCAGCACGCTGTGGGTGCAGATCGACGCCCGCGAGGCCGAGGCCGGCACCATGCGGCGCGGTGCCACCTTCGAACTGGAAGTGGCCGCCCTGCCCGGCCAGCGTTTCGAGGGCCGCGTGACCGCCGTGTCCGACGCCATAGACCCCAACAGCCGGACCATCAAGGTCCGTGGCTACGTGCCCAACGCCAACCGCGTGCTGCGCGCCGAGATGCTGGCCACAGCCCGCTTCCAGCGCAGCGTGGGCAGCGGCGTGATGCTGCCGGCGCAGGCCGTGCGCCTGACCGGCAGCACCCACAGCGTCTT
>JAYVBO010000213.1:0-1644 GCA_043750435.1 Betaproteobacteria bacterium
TCTTGGTGTCGGTGCACTTGTTGACGGCGTGCGCCTGGTGCGCGGTCAGCGCCAGCAGCAGCGAAACGGGCAACCACAGAAGGCGCTTCATCTCGGTAGCCCCGCGCGCCCGCAGTCAGCCGATTCGGTCTGCTTCCACTGCGCGTACTGGCCTTCTTTTTGGGCCTGCAGAAACGCGGCGGCCACCATGCCGGCATGCACGCAAGCATCGATTGCGGCGCCATGTTGCCGCGCGATGTTGTACTCACGAATTTGGTCGTCTGCCACCTGCTGGTGGATGTCGGCCATCTGCTGCTTCACCATCGGTGAGCCGGGTCCGAACAGACTGGGAAACAGGAAGCCCAGTGGCAGCACCAGCACGATGCCACCCCACAAGAGCGGTGAAGCCTGCTTCGCGGGCGCTGGAGCCTCGACGCACGCAGCCGGCGCTCGGTCCATATCGAGTGGATATCCGCCCTTCACGGCATGCGAACCCGTGGCACGGGCCTTCGCGTAAATGGCGCCACAGCGGGGGCAAGCGTCATCGTCCCGCCCCGCCGCCTTCGCGTTCTCACACCCGCACTTCACGCATGTCTTTTGCACGCCGTTTCCCCCTTAACTACACCCGGCCGCCCCGGGCCGCTTGACTCTATCGGCCTACTTGGCCAGCCGCATCATCTGCTCGATGGGCCAGCGCCAGAAAGCTCGCCATCGTCGCCGCTTGCGCCAGCCCTGCAGGTCCAGCCGGCAGTGCATGCACACCGGCGTGTAGCGCCAGGTCAGGCCCTTGCACTGCGGGCATTGCTGCGACATGGCGGGGTCATCTGGCGGGGCCGATTCGGGCCAATGGTGGTGTATGTGTTGATCTCGGGCCACGACCTGACCCACCTGCTGGACGACTGCTGGTTTCCTGCGCGACACGGCTTTCTGCCTGTTGTTGCTCCCAACGTGGCATCTTGCCCCGGCCCCAGCACATACCGCCCAGAAGGCCGAAATCACCAGGCAGGCGGCGACCAGGGCCATCACGCGCGGGCGTTCGTCCTTGGGCAGGCGCGCCATCCACAGCACACCCGACGCGATGACCAGCACCGCCAGCGTGATGGGCACCGCCGGCGGCAGCGTGATCAGCCACAGCAGCGCGGTGATGCCCAGCGGCACGCCGACGATGAAAGCCGCCACGCCCATCGCCGGGGCGCCCGGCTTGCTGACCGGCACGGGCTCGACCGGCAGCTTGTCGCGGTTCAGCAGGTAGAAGCCCAAGCCGATCAGCATGCCCACGCCGGCCGATGCAAAGCCGTAGTGCCAGCCCACCACCTGGCCCAGCGTGCCGCAGACCAGCGGCGCGATGAAGGCACCCAGGTTGATGCCAACGTAGAAGATCGAAAAGGCGCGGTCGCGACGCGGGTCGCCCGGTGCGTACAGGCCGCCGACCTGGGTGCTGATGTTGGGCTTGAAGCAGCCGTTGCCCAGGATCAGGAACATCAGCGCCGGGAAGAACAGCGTTTCCACGGCCATCAAAAAGTGGCCGATGGCCATCAGCACACCGCCGACCACCACCGCGCGGTGGCGGCCCAGCAGCTTGTCGGCCAGCAGCCCGCCCAGGAAGGGCGTGAAGTAGACGAAGCCGGTGTACAGGCCGTAGACCTGCGACGACAGGGCCTGCGG
>JAYVBO010000214.1:0-1642 GCA_043750435.1 Betaproteobacteria bacterium
GCGCTGGGCCTGCAGGCCGGCGCCGAAGACGCGCCCATCGTCAAGTTGCTGCAGGGCCTGTTTGACGAGGCGGTGCGCCTGCGCGCTTCAGACATCCACATCGAGCCGATGGCCACCAATGTGGCCATTCGCCTGCGCGTGGACGGCCATTTGCGGCCGCACACCGAGTTTGAGTTGCGCCTGGCGCCGGCCTTGGCTTCGCGGCTGAAGCTGGTGGCGGCGCTGGATATCTCTGAACGCCGGCTGCCGCAGGACGGCCGCTTCGTGGTGCAGGTGCGCCAGCACACGGTGGACATCCGGCTGTCGACGCTGCCCGGGCAGTTCGGTGAATCGGTGGTCATGCGGCTGCTGCTGAAAGACCCGATGTTGTCCACGCTGGACAAGTTGGGCCTGCCCGAAGCCGGCCTGGCGGCGCTGAAAGACGCGCTGCACAACGGCGCCGGCCTGGTGTTGGTCACCGGCCCCACCGGCAGCGGCAAGACCACCACCCTGTATGCCGCCCTGGGTTCGCTGGATGCGGGCTCGACCAAGATCCTGACCGCCGAAGACCCGGTGGAATACCGCCTGCCCGGCATCACCCAGGTGAATATCAACGACCGCATCGGCCTGGGCTTTGCGCAGGTGCTGCGTGCCGCGCTGCGGCAAGACCCGGACGCCCTGCTGATCGGCGAAATGCGCGACCAGGAAACCGTGGAAACCGGCATGCGCGCGGCCATCACCGGCCACTTGGTGCTGTCCAGCCTGCACACCAATGACGCGGCTTCGGCGGCGGCGCGCTTGATCGACATGGGCGCCGCGCCCTATATGGTGGGCATGGCGCTGCAGACGGTTATAGCCCAGCGCCTGGTGCGCCGCAGCTGCCCGGCCTGCGCCGAACCCGTGCTGCCCAGCGTGGCTGAAAGTGCCTGGATGGACAGCCAGTTGGGCCGCAACGAATGGGACCCGACCGGCCTGCGCAAGAGCCGCGGCTGCGCGCGCTGCCGCAACGTGGGCTTCGACGGCCGCCATGGCCTGTATGAAGTGCTGGCCATGAACAACGACCTGGTGTCGGCCCTGCTGCGCAACGACATGGCCGGCTTCAACACGGCGGCCAAGGCGGCCATCGGCAAGGCCAGCCTGTCGGCCGAAGCCGCCCGCGCGGCAGGCCGGGGCATCACCACCATCGCCGAGGCCATGCGCATCGGTCTGCGCAGCGTCGGCTAGCCCTGAACCGGCAACCCGATGTCTGAAACCTACCAGTACCGCGCCCGCGACAAGGCCGGCGCCGAGCAGCGCGGCACGCTGGCTGGCACGTCCAGCGCCAGCGTGGCGCGCGACCTGGTCAGCAAGGGCTGGGTGCCCATCGACATCCGGGTCAGCGCCACGCTGAAGGCCGTGGTGCAGGCGCAAACCCAGGCCTCGGCCCGCGCAGCAGCGGCTGCCGAAGCCTCGGCCACGCCGCAGCGCGCCGCCAACCCGGCGGCCTTCGCGGCCGCCGCCGCCGCGAAGGCCGCAGCCGCCATTCCAGTCGCCCGCCTGAACAAAGGCGCAGCCAAGAAGCGAGCGCAAGGCAACTTCAGTATCGTGCTGCGCGAACTGGCGGCTTTGCTGCGCGCCGGCGTGCCGCTGCTGCGCACCCTGCAACTGGCCGCTGATTCCACAG
>JAYVBO010000215.1:0-3893 GCA_043750435.1 Betaproteobacteria bacterium
AGCCGGTCGGCGTCGAATTGGGTGGGCGGTGTGTCGGCGCGGTAAAAAACCGCGGTCGGCATGGTCGGGTGGCTGGGCTCGAGTTCGACCAGGCGCACGCCGCCGTGGTCGGCGCCACTGCCGTCGGCGCCGGGCAGCGCCACGGCTGAATTGGAAGTGCCGAAGTCGATGGCGACAAAGCCCTGGACCCGGGATTCAGACGGGCGTTTGGCCTTGCCGTGGGATGAAGGCGTCATGCCGGTCCTGGAAGGCTGGGAGGGGCGGAATTGTATCGACGGGCTCCAGGCTGCTGAGTTGCCGCCCATGCCGTGCGCATCGCCGTGAACTGGCACACGCGAGCCCCCTTGTTCCCACGTGGTTCAGAGCGCCACAACGCTGACACTGCAAACACACACCGCGACACACGCTCAGGCCCACCGCCTGGCACCCGAAAAGGCACCCGTCATGAACAAGGCCGCTCCCTCGCCCCGCTGGTTTGGTGCCTGGCGCGCCAACGAGCGCCCGCCGCAAGATGATCCGGCCGACCTGGGCACGGCCTTCGGCCTGGACATGAGCCTGAACGAACTGATCCACGAGCCGCCCATGCCGGCACCGTCGGAACGCCGCGCCGGCTGGATGCAGCGCCTGGCCGGGCGCGGCAAGCCGCAAGCCTGACGCCGCGTCAGCGGGCGGGCAGACCGGCAGGCGGCAGATAAACTCGCCGCATGGCCCGTCTTTCTTTCCGCGAACAGACCTTGCGCGTGCGCGAAGAGGCCATCGTCACGTCGGTCAACCGCCTGCTGGCCGACAAGGGTTTCGACCTGATGACGGTGGACGAGGTGGCCGCCGACGCGGGCATCGCCAAAGCCAGTCTCTACAAGCACTTTGCGTCCAAGGAAGCCCTGGCGGCCGCAGCCATGGTGCGCCTGCTGCAACGCACGCTGGCCTTCGTCGAGCAGCAGGCCGCGCGCACCGAGGCCAGCGCCTTCGACCGCCTGGCGGCCGTGGTGAGTTGGGCGCTGACGCGGCAACTGGCCGGCGAAATGCCGGCCGTGCCCTCGCAGAATTCGTCACTGCGCACCGAACTGATGGCCAGCCGGGTCTACCTGGACCTGCTGATGGAGGTCAGCGAACACCTGGGGGCCTGGATCGTCCAGGCGCAAGCCGACGGCGACATCGACGCCCAGTTGCCGCCCGAGGTGGTGCTGTACACCGTCTACGCGCGGGCCTGCGACCCGGTGCCGGCCTACCTGAAGGCCGGCGGCAATTTCACCGACACACAGATCGTCGACTGGGTGGCGTCCACCTGCCTGAACGGGCTGCGCCGCCGCTGACGGGCCGGCCAGGCCCGGTCGGGCTGCCGATTGCCGGCGCCCGCCGCGCTCAGCGGATCAGCAAAACCGGCGTTGTACAACGGGCCAGCACCTGGGTGGCGACCGAGCCCGTCAACAGACTGACCAGCGCGCCGTGGCCGTGCGAACCGAGCATCAGCAGGTCGTGGCGGCCCTTGGTTGCCATGCTGGCGATCACCTCGGCCGGCGCGCCCACCTTGGCCACGAAAGTGGCGTCCAGCCCCTGCTTCTTGAAGAAGGTGCGCAGCGGCTTGAAAACCTTTTCGGCAGCCTCATCGTGCCAGTCCTGCAGCGTGGCCTTGTCGATAGCAGCGGCGGCGCGCAGGGGCAGCGCAGGCACCACCGTGAGCAAGGTGTAGCGGTGGTGGGCGCCCAGCCATTCGTCGTGCGCAGCCAAGTAGGCGAGCATGCGTTTGGTGTAGGCGCTGCCGTCGACGGCGACAAGGATCTTCATGGGGGGTCTCCTGATACGGTTCCGGGTGGTCCGCAAGGGCAGTGTGGCACCGCAGTAGCCCCTGTGGCTTTGATGGCACTCAGAGATCGATGAGCAGGAGCGGGTCGTGGCCGACTTGCTCGCCCTTTTTCTCCAGCCCCAGCGGGTTGCAGACCACCCGGCTGGGCCGGCGGCCGGCGCGGTCGATCCGGTAGTCGTGACGGCAGTGCAGATGGCCGTGCAGCCACAGGTCGGCGCGCGGGATCAGGTCGTCGTCGTCATTGCAGAAGCTGGCCGTGCCGGGCTGTTTGCCGTAGCGCGGGTCAGCGCTGCGCAGGCTGGGGCCAAAGTGGGTGATGACCAGGGTTTTGTCCCAACGGCCTTGCGCTGTGAGCGCCAGCTCAGCTTCCAGCCAAGCCCGGCAGGCCAAGGCTTCACGGCGCACCGCTGCGGCGTCGAAAGGCTGCCCGCCGCGCGTGGTGCCCATGATGCGCATGAAGTACTCGGCGGCGCGTTCGGCGCGCGGGCGCCCGGTTTCGCCGAACAAGTCGAAATCGCTCCAGCGGGTGGTGCCCAGCACGCGGATGCGGCGGCCGTCAGCGGCCGTGAGCAGCGTGCTTTCGCGTTCCAGCAGGGTGAATCCCAAGCCGGAGCAGAGCGTGCGCAAGCCGGCCAGCGCCGCGTCGAAGTCCCGCCCGTCGAATTCGTGGTTGCCGGCCACCACGATGACCGGCACCGGCCAGCTGGCGAAGCGCTGGTAGCCGCCCCAGCCACTGTCCACGTCACCGGCCAGCACCAGCAGTTCGGCACCCGGCGCGGGCTGCGGGTTGAAGGTCTCGGTTTCGAGGTGCAGGTCGGACAGCAGTTGCAGTTTCACGCGCCGACTCTAGAGCCTGCCAGCTGGGCTGGCAGGCCGCTGGCTGTCAAGCCTTTTCCAGGCGCGCTTCGATCTGCTGCTGGATGGCCGGCAACTCAGCCGGCAGGTGGTAAGCCAGCGTCTTGAACAGGTCGCCGTGCAGCACCAACTCCTTCTGCCAGTCGGCCTTGTCCAGGCTGCTGACGCTGGTGTACTGCTCGCGCGTGAAGTCCAGGCCGTCCCAGCGCAGGTCGTCATAGCGCGGGCTGATGCCGAAGAGGTTGTCTTCGCCCTGGGCCGCGCCGGCCGCGCCGTCTACGCGGTTGACGATCCATTCCAGCACCCGCATGTTGTCGCCGTAGCCGGGCCAGACGAACTTGCCGTCGGCACCCTTGCGGAACCAGTTGACGCAGAAGATGCCCGGCAGCTTGGCGCCGGTCTTTGCCACGTCAGCGCCGAGCTTGGCGCCCAGGTTCAGCCAGTGCTGGAAGTAGTCGGACATGTTGTAGCCGCAGAAGGCGATCATGGCGAAGGGGTCGCGGCGCACCACGCCGACCTGGCCGGTGATGGCGGCGGTGGTCTCGCTGCCCATGGTGGCGGCCATGTAGACACCTTCGTTCCAGGTGCGCGCCTGGGTCACCAGCGGCACCGTGGTGCTGCGGCGGCCGCCGAACAGGAAGGCGTCGATGGCCACGCCGGCGGGGTTGTCCCACTCGCTGTCCAGCGCCGGGTTGTGGCCGGCGGCCACGGTGAAGCGTGAATTCGGGTGCGCCGCCTTGGCGCCGGTTGACTGGGCGATGGCCGGGGTCCAGTCCTTGCCCTGCCAGTCGATCAAATGCGCCGGGGGCACGTCCGACATGCCTTCCCACCAGACGTCGCCGTCGTCGGTCAGGCCGACGTTGGTGAACACGGTGTCGCACTTCACCGAGTCCATGCAGTTGGGGTTGGTGTGGTAATTCGTGCCCGGGGCGACGCCGAAATAGCCGGCCTCGGGGTTGATGGCGTACAGGCGGCCGTCGGCGTTGGGCTTGATCCAGGCGATGTCGTCGCCGACGGTGGTGACCTTCCATCCGTCATAGCCCTCGGGCGGCACCAGCATGCTGAAGTTGGTTTTGCCGCAGGCGCTGGGGAAAGCGGCGGCCACGTGGTACTTCTTGCCGGCCGGGTTGGTGACGCCCAGGATCAGCATGTGCTCGGCCAGCCAGCCCTGGTCGCGGCCCATGGTGCTGGCGATGCGCAGCGCAAAGCACTTCTTGCCCAGCAGCGCGTTGCC
>JAYVBO010000216.1:0-3892 GCA_043750435.1 Betaproteobacteria bacterium
GTGAAGGCGGCGTCGAGGCCTGGAGCCGGCTGGAGCCGGCCGACTGGCTGGGCGCCGATGGCGAACATTCGGCTGCGCATTACGCCAAGAGCAACGACATCCTCGACGTCTGGTTCGACTCGGGTTCGACCTTCAGCCACGTGCTGCGCGGATCGCACCAGGGCCCGCCGGGCGACCGCGGCTATCACGAGACCGGGCCCGAGGCCGACCTCTACCTGGAAGGCCACGACCAGCACCGCGGCTGGTTCCATTCGTCGCTGCTGATCGGCTGCGCGCTGGAAGGCCGCGCGCCCTACCGCGGCCTGCTGACCCACGGCTTCGCGGTGGACGGTGCCGGCCGCAAGATGAGCAAGAGCGTGGGCAACGTCGTTGAGATGGGCAAGGTCACCCAACAGTTGGGGGCCGAGATCGTGCGCATGTGGTGCGCTTCCACCGACTATTCCGGCGACCTGTCCATCGACGACAAGATCCTGGCCCGCGTGGTGGACAGCTACCGGCGCATCCGCAACACCCTGCGCTTTCTGCTGGCCAACACCAGCGACTTCGACGCCCAGCTGCACAGCGTGCCGCTTGAACAGATGCTGGAAATCGACCGCTGGGCTTTGTCGCGCAGCGCAGCGCTGCAGCAGGAAATCCTGGCCCATTACGAGGTCTACGAATTCCACCCGGTGGTGGCCAAGCTGCAGGTTTTCTGTGCCGAAGACCTGGGCTCTTTCTACCTCGACGTGCTGAAAGACCGGCTGTACACCACGGCGCCGAATTCACACGCTCGGCGCAGCGCGCAGACGGCGTTGTGGCACATCACCCAGGGCATGCTGCGCTGGATGGCGCCCTTCCTCAGCTTCACGGCCGAAGAAGCCTGGAAGGTCTTCGATGGCGGAGATTCGATCTTCACGCAGACCTTCTGGACCTTCGACGCACCCGACGCCGCGCTGCTGGCGAAGTGGACGCGCATCCGCGAACTGCGCGACGGCGTGAACAAGGAAATCGAAGCGCTGCGCACGGCCGGCGGCGTGGGCTCTTCCTTGCAGGCGGCAGTGGCCATCACGGCCACGGCCGACGACCACGCGCTGCTGGCCGCCTTGGGCGACGATCTGAAGTTCGTGCTGATCACCTCGGCCGTTGATTTGACGGCGGGCGACGCCCTGAGCGTGACGGTGCAAGCCAGCAGCGCCGCCAAGTGCGAACGCTGCTGGCACTACCGCAGCGACGTCGGCAGCGACGCCGCCCACCCGACGATCTGCGGCCGCTGCAGCAGCAACCTGTACGGCGCGGGCGAAACGCGCACGGTGGCCTGATCGTGGCGCGCAGCAAAAGCAGCCCTTCGGGTGGCCTCGCACTGTGGCTGGGCCTGGCGCTGCTGGTCATCCTGATTGACCAGATCAGCAAGACCTTGGTGATGCACGCTTTCGAATTCGGCGACAGCCGAACCCTGACCGGCTACTTCAACCTGGTGCGGGCCCACAACAAGGGCGCGGCCTTTTCGATGTTTGCCGACGGTTCAGGCTGGCAACGCTGGTTCTTCATCGCCCTGGGCTTGCTGGCATCGGGCTTCATCGTCTGGATGATCCGCAGCCACCCGACGCAAAAGCTGTTCTGCTTCGCCGTCGCGCTGATCATGGGCGGCGCCTTGGGCAATGTCATCGACCGCGCGCTGCACGGCTACGTGGTCGACTTCCTGCAGTTCCACTTCGGCGTGCTGGAAGCCTTGTTCCCGGGCGGCTACTTCCCGGCCTTCAATGTGGCCGACAGTGCCATCACGCTGGGCGCCATCTGCCTGGTGGTGGACGAGTTGCTGCGGGTGAAGCGCGCCCAGGGTTGATGGGCATCAAGCCGCTGCCCGCCCTACGCCGTCACGCTAGCCAACCATGACGCAAACCGACCCCAGCGGCCAGCCCGCAGAAACCGACTACCTGCCCCCGGGTGAGCAGCGCATGCCGCCCATCGAGTTGCGCCGGCTGACCTTCGGCCAACCGCTGCACTGGCTGGCCCTGGGCTGGCGCGACTTCGTTCGCGCCCCCGCCATCGGCCTTTTCTACGGCGCCTGTTTCATGGTCATGGGCTGGGCGCTGATGGTGGTGTTCGAAAGTTCACCGGCCTATGTGCTGGCGCTGTCGGGCGGCTTCCTGCTGGTCGGGCCCTTTTTGTGCCTGGGCCTGTACCGGGTCAGCCAGCAACTGGAAAACGGCGCCCGCCCCGGCTACGCCGATTCCGTACTGGCCTGGCGCACGCGCACCGGTCAGCTGGGCATCTTCGGGGTGGTGCTGCTGGTGCTGGAAATGCTGTGGGCGCGCAGCACCATGGTGATCTTCGCCGTCACCTTCGACGGCATGCCCGACTTCAAAGGTTCTTTGCTGGCGCTGCTGTCGCCCGACAACATCGTCTTCATCGGCGTCTGGGGCGCCGTGGGCGCGCTCTTCGCGTCGCTGATCTACGCCATCAGCGTGGTCGCCATGCCGATGATCCTGCACCGCCAGACCGACGCCATCACCGCCGGCCTGACCAGCCTGCGCCTGGTGCTGAGCCAGCCGGCCGTGCTGCTGTGGTGGGCGCTGTTGATTGCGGTGGTGGTGGGCCTGGCCATGCTGCCGTGGTTCGCCGGCCTGCTGATCGTCGGGCCGGTGGTCGGGCATGCCTCGTGGCACGCCTACCGCGAAGCCGTCGCCGACTGAATTCACCAAGCAGGAGCCACGGAACCGGCTTTGCCGGGCCGTAGGCGGAGCATCCCCCTCGGGGGGTAGCGAGCGCCAGCGAGCTTGGGGGCCCTATTTCCGGTCGCCCATTGCGTGGGCGATGGTGCCCAGATCGACGTATTCCAGTTCGCTGCCGGCCGGCACCCCGCGCGCCAATCGCGTCACGGCTATGCCGCGGGCCTTCAGCGCACCGGCCAGCGCGTGCGCGGTCACCTCGCCCTCGGCGGTGAAGCCGGTGGCCAAAATGACTTCTTCGACGAGGCCATCGCCCGCACGCTCCAGCAGGTCGGCCACGCCGATGTCGGCGGCGCCCACGCCGTCCAGCGGGCTGAGTCGGCCCATCAACACGAAGTACAGGCCTTTGTAGCTGCCGCTGCGTTCCAGCGCGGCCTGGTCGGCCGGCGTTTCCACCACGCACAGCTGGCGGCCATCCCGCCGAGCGTCCAGACAGGTGCTGCAGACGGGGCCTTCGGTGAAGGTGTGGCAACGCTGGCAATGCCGCGTCAGGGCCACCGCGCTGCTCAGCGCCTGCGACAGGCGCAGCGCGCCCTCGCGGTCGTGCTGCAGCAGGTGAAAAGCCATGCGCTGCGCCGACTTCACACCCACGCCGGGCAGCCGACGCAGCGCGTCGACCAGGCCCTGGAGCGCAATCTCAGCCAAATCTGGCGTTCAGAAAGGGAACTTCATGCCCGGCGGCAATGGCATGCCGGCGGTCAGCTTGCCCATCTTGGCGGTGCTGACTTCTTCGGCGCAGCGCACGGCGTCGTTGAAGGCGGCGGCCACCAGGTCTTCCAGCATGTCCTTGTCCTCAGCAAGCAGGCTGGGGTCGATGACGATGCGCTTGACGGCGTGCTTGCAGGTCATGGTGACCTTGACCAAGCCGGCGCCCGACTGGCCTTCCACCTCGATCAGCCCCAGTTCGTCCTGGGCGCGCTTCATGTTGTCCTGCATCGTCTGGGCTTGTTTCATCAAGCCGGCGAGTTGGCCCTTCATCATGGTGTGTTTCCTTTTTCAGTTCGAGATCGGTTTGATAGAGCCCGGCACGATGCGCGCGGTCTTGAACTGGGCCAGCAGTTCACGCACCACCGGGTCGCCCTGGATGGTGGCTTCGGCATCGGCATGGCGGCGCAGCCGCGCGTCGGCGTCGCGTCGTGCCGGGCTGTCATCGGGCGTGCCGGCTTCCACGTCCAGTTCAACGG
>JAYVBO010000217.1:0-1640 GCA_043750435.1 Betaproteobacteria bacterium
GCCCTGTACCCGCACATGACGGTGCGCGACAACATGGCGTTTTCATTGATGCTGGCCAAGCTGGACGCCGCAACCATAGACAGCAAAGTGGCGCGCGCCGCCGAAATTCTGGGCCTGAACGAATTGCTGCAGCGCTACCCGCGCCAGTTGTCCGGCGGCCAGCGCCAGCGCGTGGCCATGGGCCGCGCCATCGTGCGCGACCCGCAGGTTTTCCTGTTCGACGAGCCGCTGAGCAACCTCGATGCGAAACTGCGCGTGGCCATGCGCACCGAGATCAAGGAACTGCACCAACGCCTGAAGACCACCAGCATCTACGTCACCCACGACCAGATCGAAGCCATGACCATGGGCGACCAGATTGTGGTGATGAAAGACGGCCGCATCGAACAAACCGGCAGCCCGCTGGAACTGTACGACCGCCCGGCCAATCTCTTCGTGGCCGGCTTCATCGGCAGCCCTTCTATGAACTTTCTGCCCGCCACGCTGCGCCGCAACGGTGGCGCCGCAAGGGTTGAATTCAGCGACGGCTCGCACCTGCCGGCACCGCTCGGCAGCGAAGGCAGCGACGGCCAGCCGGTGGTCTTCGGCACCCGGCCCGAACACCTGACCTTGGGCGACGGCGCCCAGGCCGGCCTCAGCATCGCCACCGAAGTGAAGGTGGTCGAACCCACCGGCGCCGACACCTTCGTGGCCTGCCGCCATGGTGGCCGCGAACTGTCGGTGGTCTTCCGCGACCGCCACGCCTTTGCGCCCGGCAGCACCATCCATTTGCAGCCCGACATCGCTCGGGCGCACTTGTTCGACGCGGCCTCTGGCCGCCGTCTTGCGGCTTGAATCCAGTCATACGGCCGCCCACAACCCCAAGAAGGAGACACCGATGAACGACTTCAACCGCCGCCGCTTTCTGGAAGGCACCGCCGGCGTGGCCACCACGGCTGCGCTCGGCACCGGCGCCGTCTTTGCGCCTGCCATCGCGCAGGCCCAGAGCATCAGTTTCAAGCCCGAAAAGGGCGCCAAGTTGCGCGTGCTGCGCTGGAGCCGTTTCGTGCAGGGCGACATTGACGCGTACATGATCAACGTCAAGAAGTTCACCGAAAAAACCGGCATCGAAGTACGGGTGGACAACGAAGGCTGGGAAGACGTGCGCCCCAAGGCCGCCGTGGCCGCCAACACCGGCGCGGGCCCCGACATCATCCTGTCCACCAACGACGACGCCAACCTCTACCCCGAGAAGCTGCTCGACGTGACCGACCTGGCCGAGTACCTGGGCAAGAAGTACGGCGGCTGGTACCCGGCGGCCGAGGCCTATCTGCGCCCCGACGGCAAGAAGTGGCTGGGCCTGGCACTGGGCGCCGCGGGCTCTTACGTGGTCTACCGCCAGAGCATGGTCAAAGCCGCCGGCTTCGACAGCTTCCCGAAAGACACGGCCGGCTTCCTGGCGCTGTACAAGGCGCTGAAGGAAAAAGGCACGCCCGGCGGCATGGCCCTGGGCAATGCCACCGGCGACGGGCTGTGGTGCAACTGGCTGATCTGGTCGCACGGCGGCATGCTGGTCGACAAGAACAACAAGGTCGTCATCGACAGCCCGGAAACCATCAAGGCGCTGGAATACGGCCGTGAGCTCTACAGCGCCTTCATCC
>JAYVBO010000218.1:0-3890 GCA_043750435.1 Betaproteobacteria bacterium
GGGCCACCGCACCAACGACATCATGCGCACGCTGACCGTGCTGACCGCCATCTTCCTGCCGCTGAACCTGATCACCGGCTTCTTCGGCATGAACTTCGAAGCGCTGCCGCTGATCCATTCCTCGGGCGGTTTCTGGATTGCTTTCGGCGCGATGGTCAGCGTGGGCGTGGGCCTGCTGCTGTTCTTCAGGCGCAAGCGCTACATCGGCACGCGCGGCTGAATTTCAGTCAGGACAGCAGCCTTTGGCGGGCGCTTCAAGAAAGTGGCCGCTGACGCGCCAGGGGCGGGTGGCGTTCGAAATAGCGCTTGATGCCCGCGGCCAGCGCCTGCACCAGCTGCGCGCGGTAGGCGCCGTCGCGCAATTGCGCTTCTTCTTCCGGGTTGGATATGAAGGCCGTTTCAACCAGGATGCTGGGGATGTCGGGCGCTTTCAAGACCGCGAAGCCGGCTTGTTCGACCTGGCCCTTGTGCAGCCGGCCGACCTTGCCGATGCGCGCCAGCACCTCGTTGCCCAGGCGCAGGCTGTCCTTGATCTGCGCCGTGGTGCTCATGTCCAGCATGGCGTGCAGCACCTGCGGATCGCGCACCGTTTTCACGTTGACGCCGCCCACCTGGTCGGCGGCGTTTTCCTTGCTGGCCATCCAGCGGGCCGCGTTGCTGCTGGCGCCTTTGGTGGACAGCGCAAAGACGCTGGCGCCGCGCGCCTCGGGTCGGAAGAAGGCGTCGGCGTGGATGCTGACGAAGAGGTCGGCCTGCACCCGCTGGGCCTTGCGCACGCGGTCTTGCAGGGGCACGAAGAAGTCGGCGTCGCGGGTCATCATCACGCGCATGCCGGGCACCGCGTTCAGCGTCTCGCGCAGCGCCAGCGCCACCGCCAGCACCACGTCTTTTTCGCGCAAGCCGCTGGGGCCGACGGCGCCCGGGTCTTCGCCGCCGTGGCCGGGGTCCAACGCCACGATGATCAAGCGGTCCACCCGTCGCTGTTCGGCCGGCGTGGGCGCAGCAGGCAGCGCCGCCGGCGTGGGCAGCGCGGGTTGCGTGGGCATCACCAGCGGCGGCGTGTCACCCAAGGCCAATGGCGGGCTGACGACGGGCGCACGCGGCAACACGGGGTGGATGGCAGCGGCGGGCGGCGTTGCCGTCATGGCATGCGCGGCTGAGGCTGCCGCAGGCGGCGTCACGGCTGACGACAAAGGCGGCGCGACAGGCAGGGCCGGCACGGCGGTGGCGCCGGGCTTGTCCACCCGCGCGATCAGCTCGCCCAGCGCGTCCTGCATCGCCTGAGCGGCTTGCGCGGCCTGTGCAGCCTGCACCGAAGGCAGTGCTGCGCCTTCACGCTCGCGCAGCAGGGTCAGCAGCGGGTCGGTGTCTTGCAGTGGGTACAGGTCGAAAACCAGCCGGTTCTTGTAGACAGCCACCGGCGCCAGCGTGAATTGCTGCGGCTTCACCGGCTGCTTCAGGTCAAACACCAGACGCACCACACGCGGCTGGAACTGGCCCACCCGCACACCGGCGATGTAGGGGTCGTCGGGCCGCACCTGGCCCACCAGTTCGCGCAGCGCGGCGTTGAGCTCCAGGCCGTTGAGGTCCACCACCAGGCGGTGTGGCGCCTCGGTCAACAAATGGCTGGCGGCCAGCGGCTGGTCGGATTCGATGCTGACCCGTGTGTAGTCGCGCGCCGGCCACACGCGCACGGCCACGATGGCTGCGCCCCAGGCCAGACGCGGCGCGCTCAGCAGCAGGGCCAGCTGGCCAAGGTGGCCCAATCGGCGCAAGGCCTTGCGGCGGTTGTGGGGCGTCATGCCAGCAGCTCCAGGCCCAGCGGCGTGCCGGCTTCCAGGCGCACGCGGCGGCCATCGGGGTGGGCGTCGTCCACGTCAATGTGCAGGCGCAAGTCGGCCACCGGCAACATGCCCGCGGCCTTTTCGGGCCATTCGGCCAGCTTCAGGCCGGGCGCCGCGAAGACATCGCGAAACCCGGCGTCGACCCATTCGCGCGGGTCGCTGAAGCGGTAGAAATCGAAGTGCGAAATCACCAGGCCGGGCAGCGCGTAGGGCTCCATCACCGTGTAGGTGGGGCTCTTGATGCGGCCCTCGACGCCCAGGGCGCGCAACAGGTGGCGCACGAAGGTGGTCTTGCCCGCGCCCAGCGGGCCGTGCAGTTCGATGCAGGCCTGCGGCAAGCCGGGCTGGCGGGCCAGTTGCTGCGCGAATTCGGCGCAAGCGGTCTCGTCGGGCCAGAAGAGACTCCGGCTTCCTAGAATCGGCGCTTCAACTGCGGGTTGGAGGACAGGCTGCAACACGGGACCGGAAGTGAACGGGATGACGGGCCGATCGGCTGGGGTGCTGGCGACCGTGATGGCGAAGGCCATGACGATGGCGCGGCGCTGGTGCGGCGTCTGCAAGCCTGGGCCCGTGGGTTGGGATTCTCCCAGATCGGCATCGCCGACATCGACTTGTCCACCGCCGAAGCCGGCTTGCAGGACTGGCTGGCCGCCGGCTTCCACGGCAGCATGGCCTATATGGCCGCGCACGGCCTGAAACGGGCGCGGCCGGCTGAATTGGTGCCGGGCACCCTGCGCGTCATCACCGCACGCATGGACTACCTGCCGCGTGAGACGCCAGCCGCCTGGGTGACCACCGAGTGGGCCGCGCAGGCCGACCCGCAGCGCGCCGTGGTCTCGGTCTATGCCCGGGGCCGCGACTACCACAAGGTGCTGCGCCAGCGCCTGCAGTTGCTGGCCGACCGTCTGGCCGCTGAAGTGGGCCCGCTGGGTCACCGCGTGTTCACCGATTCAGCCCCGGTGCTGGAAGTGGAATTGGCCGCCCGCAGCGGCTTGGGTTGGCGCGGGAAGCACACCCTGACGCTGTCTCGCGAGGCGGGTTCGATGGCCTTCCTGGGCGAGATCTATATCGACCTGCCCTTGCCGCTGAGCACGCCGGTCAGCGACCACTGCGGCAGCTGCAGCGCCTGTCTGGACATCTGCCCGACCCAGGCCATCGTGGCGCCCTACCGGCTGGATGCGCGGCGTTGCATCAGCTACCTGACCATCGAAAACGACGGCCCGATACCGCTGGAATTTCGCCGCGCGATGGGCAACCGCATTTACGGCTGCGACGATTGCCAACTGGCCTGCCCGTGGAACAAATACGCCGGCCGCGCTGTGTTGCCCGACTTCGACGCCCGCGAGCCGCTGGGCCACGCCACACTGCTGCAACTGTGGGCCTGGGACGAAGCCGAATTCCTGCGCCGCACCGAAGGCAGCGCCATCCGGCGCATTGGCCACCGCCGCTGGCAGCGCAACCTGGCAGTGGCCCTGGGCAATGCCTGGCGGGCCACGGGTGAGGTCGCCATTGCCCAGGCCTTGACCGCCCAGCGCGCAGCGGCCGGCCCGCTGGTACAAGAGCACATCGATTGGGCGGTGGCGCAGGGTAGGGCGGTCGGCGACACAGACTCCAGAGGCGTTGAATCCACATGAAACCGAAGCCACCACAGCCCACGCGGCGCCACTTGATCCTGAGCATGGGCCTGGGCGTGGGACTGAGCCTGCATCCGCGGTGGTCAGCGGCGGCCGACGAAACCGCCGCTGCCACCATCACCGTCAGCGGCCTGGTCTTCGAGCGCCGCGTGCAACTGGCCGGCAGCGAATTGCTGCTGAACGGCACGGGGCTGCGCGCGGTAGCCTGGTTCAAGGCCTACGCCGCTGCCCTGTACCTGAGCGCGCGCGCCACCACGGCCGCGCAGGTGGCGAGCACGCCAGGCCCGAAACGCCTGCAACTGCGCTTCTACCGCGACCTGCCGGCTGCGGAATTCGTCAAGGCGCTGAATGTGGGCCTGCCGCGCAACAGCGAAGCCGCGCTGGTGCCGCTGCTGGCCGAACGCCAGCAGCG
>JAYVBO010000219.1:0-3881 GCA_043750435.1 Betaproteobacteria bacterium
GCAAGTCGATGGGTTGACCGGGGGCGGTGTCGAAGCACAGCCGGTCGAGCACGGTGTCGAGGTCGCCGACGTAATCGGGGATCCAGTAGCTGTCGGCACCGGACGGGTCCGACAGACCGAAGCCGCGCCAGTCGAACGCGATCACGTGGCGGTCGGTCGGCAGCGCATCGACGACGAACTGGAACGACGCGGCCACGTCCATCCAGCCGTGCAGCATGACGAGCGGCGGGCGCTGCGGCGTCGCCATCGAGGCGTCGCCCCATTCGAGCACGTGGTAGCGCAGGCCGCGCACATCGATGAAGCGGCTGCGGCTGACGCGGCGCACGGTGTAGGCGTCGTGGCCGCCCGGTTCGATCACTGACACAGCATGCCCTTCGCTTCGATGAAGGCCACCACCTCGGCCAACCCGGCATTCGTCTTCAGGTTGCTCATCACGAACGGGCGCAGGCCGTGCGGGCCGGTGCGCATGCGGATCGTGTCGGCGCGCATCACGTCGAGGTTCGCGCCCACATACGGCGCGAGGTCGGTCTTGTTGATCACGAACAGGTCGCTCTTGGTGATGCCGGGCCCGCCCTTGCGCGGGATCTTTTCGCCCGCCGCCACATCGATGACGTAGATCGTCAGGTCGCTGAGTTCGGGGCTGAAGGTGGCGGCCAGGTTGTCGCCGCCGCTTTCGATGAAGACGATGTCGGCGTTGGGAAACTTTTCCAGCATGCGGTCCACGGCTTCCAGGTTGATGGACGCGTCTTCGCGGATCGCGGTGTGCGGGCAGCCGCCGGTTTCAACACCCACGATGCGCTCGGGTTCCAGCGCACCGGCCACGGTCAGCAGGCGCTGGTCTTCCTTGGTGTAGATGTCGTTGGTGACGACGACCAGGTCCCAGCGGTCACGCATGGTCTTGCAGAGCATTTCGACCAAGGTGGTCTTGCCCGAACCCACCGGGCCACCCACGCCGACGCGCAGCGGGGGCAGCTTTTTGGTTCGGCCGGCGATGTGGTGCAGGGGGCTGTTGTTCATGCCGGGGATGATGCACGAAGCGTGCTCAGACCTGGCATGGCCAGCGCCCGGCCTTCACTTGCTGGTGTAGCCGCGCCCGTCCATGCAGGCATCGACGGCGCGCATGAAGACCGATGAATCGTTCAGCGCGGCCGGCTGGGTGGTGGCCCAGCGGTTGCACTCCTGGCGGTCGGCTTCCAACTGTTGCGCGGTCTGGCCGTTGCGCGGGTAGATCACCGGTTCGGGGCGCGCAGGCTGCGGCGGCGCAGGCGGCACGACAAGCAATTGCGGCGGCTGCTCGACGACAACCGTCGTCACCGGTGGGTAGTACCAAGGTGAGGCCAACAGCAGGCCGGTACCCAGGCCCAGGCCTACACCCCAGCCCCAGCCACCGCCGCTGTAGTGGCCCCGTGAGCCGCCTCGGCCGCCGCGGTAGCCGACACGGACGACGCCGACGGGGCCGCCAACCCGGTAACCGGCATGACTGGCGACCACGGGCAAGCCCAGGTTCACCCCCACCGAAACCCCACCCGCATCGGCCGAGGTTGTCGCGCCCGCCAGCAGCGCGGCCGCAGCCGCCAGCCGCGTGAGCGCGCGCAGGGAAATTTGTGTGTTCAGCATGGCCATACCTCCAAATGCAGCCCAGATCATGCGCCCAGGGTTTGAACGCCGCAGGTCGGGCCTGCAAAGTTTCGTGAACGCGGTGTGACGTGAGACTGCTGGCGCCGCCGCTCAGGAACGGAACAACCGCGAATATTGCGCCTCATGCTGGGCGCTCAGGATGGCCAGCAGCGGGCTGTGCGCCTGCCGGTCGCCATCGGGCAAGGCCAGCGCGCGCTCGACCGCATCGGGTATGGCCGCCGCCAGTTGCGCCAGGATGCGCTGCGCCGCCGACTGCCCCAGCGGCACCGCTTTCATCGCCGCCTGCGCCATGTTTTCGGCCCAACCCCAGGCAAAGGCCAGCAGCGCGCCCCGGGCGTCGCCGCCAGCCAGCACGGCGGCCAGCGCGAAGGCGCTGGGCCACAACGGCGCGGGTTGCAGCGCGGCCAGGGTCAACAGGCGCGGGTCAGCGGCTTGCGGCCCGTTGCGCAGCCATTCCAGCAAGCTGCGGCCCATTTGCTCGGCCTGGGCGCGGAATTCGGCGCTCTCGCGGGTGCTGCGCAGCCAATCGTTCAGTGCCGTGATGCGCTCCAGGTCATGGTCTTGCCAGGCGGCGCAAGCCTGCGCCACGGCCGGCAAGTCGGAACGCGCCAGCGCCAGTTCCAACTGCGCCAGCAGCCAGGCAGTGGCCTGCGCTTCGCTCGTCACCTGGCCGGCTTCGACGGCCGCTTCCAGCCCTTCGGAATAGCTGAAGCCGCCCACCGGCAGCGCCGGTGAAGCCAGCCACATCAACTGCAGCCGGGTGGCGGCAGATTCAGTGGTCGTGGCCGCCATGGCCGTGGTCGTGCCCGCAACCCGGGCCGTGCTCGTGCGGCGCGGCTTTCACCGCGATGCCCAGCGGCTTGCCGCGAACGGGTGCGGCATGGCTGTGTCCGCCGTCCGCCGCCGTGTAGGCGCCCGACTCCGGCTCGAAGGCCGACTGTTCTTCGCTGACGCTGAGGTGCATGGCGCGCAACATCTCGGCCAACACGTGGTCGGGTTCCAGCAGCAGGCGGTCGGGCTGCAATTCCAGCGGCACGTGGCGGTTGCCCAGGTGGTAGGCGGCGCGCAGCAGGTCGTAAGGGCTGCCGTGTTCGGGGCAGGCGCGCACCACCAGCACGGTTTCGGCGGCGGCCGTCACGCGCAGCAGCGTGCCGTCTTCTACCACCAGCACGTCGCCGCCGCGCACAGCGCTGCCGCGTGGCAAGAACACGCCCAGCGTGCGGCCGTCGGTGTCGGTGGCGTCGAAGCGGCTTTTGCAGCGCACGTCCCACGGCAGTTCAACCTGCGCGGCCCGTTTGAGCAAGCTGGGCGCCAGGCCGCGACCTTGGGGCACGAGTTTGTTGATGGTCAGCATGGCGGCATTGTCGCGCGGCCTGTTCCTGGACACGGAATGGGCCGTTCAGTCGCCGGAACAGACCCGAGAAGACGGCTCATTCGTGATCTGCGCACGCCACAGCGCGCGCCGGCTTCAGCAAAATGGTGAGATCTCGAAACGCAGGGGTGGCCTCGGTCAGCTGCGTTTCGTCACCTTGCGGAAGGTGGCCTCCGGGTCAGCCGCAGACGCCCGACAGCCTCTGTGCGTGGTGCAGCCTTGCAGCCACGGACAGGTCCTCGCCACCCAGGAACGCCATGCCGTCTTTTGCCCCTTACATCGTCCTCATCGAACACCGCCGCCTGCTGCGTGCTGCGGTGGCTGCCATCACCTCGCTGGCTTTGCTGATCCCCGGCGTGGGCCTGCAAATGGCCCATGCCGGCCCGGGCGGCGAACGCCGTGGCAAGGTGGCGCGCGACCTGGGCGACGAGGTGGGCGCGCCGGCGGCGCAACGGCCGGGCTGGTCGCGCAACATCGGCGGTGTGCCCTATGTGCAGGCCATCGTGGTGGGCGATTCCAGCGATCCGCAGATGACCGACCTGCGGGCCCAGGTGCTCAAGCTGGGGGGCGCCGTGCATGCCGTGCACCCGGCCATGCACACGGTGACGGTGCAGATCAAGGCCAGCGACGTGGCCGTGCTGGCGCAGCGCAGCGACGTGCTCAGCGTGTCGCCCAACCGCAGCACGCAGCGCACCAGCAGCACCCTGGAAGTGGTGACGGGCTCGCTCACGTCGACGGTGCGCAGCTACACCACCAAAGCCAACTATGCCGGGCTGGACGGCACCGGCATCGGCATCGCCGTGCTGGATTCGGGCGTGATGAAGAACCACCGGGCCTTCAATGACGCCGCCGGGGTCAAGCGGGTCAGGAA
>JAYVBO010000220.1:0-8964 GCA_043750435.1 Betaproteobacteria bacterium
CCGGGTCGCGGCCGTACACCGACTTCAGTTTCTCGACGGCCGCGCTGTCCTCGGTCAAGTCCTCGAAGCAGGTGATGGGGTTCAGGCCCAGCTGACGCCTGAATTCGTTGTACCGCGGCACCCCGCGTTCGCGGGCGCGCACGATGTCCACCGTGCCCATGTCGAAGAAAGGGTTGCCGGGAATGCTCAGTTCCTGCATGAAGCGCGGGTAGTTGTTCAGCACCAGCTGCCCCGGCTGCTGGGTGCCGAAGGCGTGGAACAGGTCGGCCATCGCATGACGGGCGGTCAGCCGCGCCGAGCCGCGCTGGCGCGAGGCCGCGAACGGCACCTCTTCCACCGCGCTGCCGTCGCGGCGCGCCAGGCGCAGCGTTTCGGGCAGCAGCGAGTGCAGCCGGTAGACCTCGACGAATTCCTCGGTCAGGCCGAAGCCGCGGCCGTGCTTGTCCATGGCGTCACCGACCACGCCGCCGAGCTCGGGGTTGTTGACCTTGATCTCGCCCAGCGTCTTTCGCGCCTTGCCCTTGCGGAAGAAGTTGGTCAGCAGGCCGTACCAGTTGGCGTTCATCGCCGTGTTCAGCGCCGGGTTGGGCAGGATGGAAGGCGTCCATTCGACGGTGTGGATCTTGGCCATCACCGCGGCATTGATCAGGCGCGCGGTGTTGAACAGGCGGCTGTCGTCCCAGTCCGGGTGAGCGCGCACCAGTTCGTCGCAGATGGCGTTGTGCTCGCGCACGAACAGGGTGTGCAGCATCGACAGGCCGAGCCACCAGTTGCGCGTGAAGCCCGTTTCTTCGATGCCGCGTTCGTCCAGTGGCAGCCGGCCGTCGGCGCCGATGCGCAGCTTGCCGCCGACGTGGCTGCGCAGGCGGTCCTGCGTGGCCTGGTCGCTGCCGTAGATCTGCGAGCCGTCCCACCAGTGCGTGACCTCGTTGATGGCGCTGGCGGCGGCCACCTCCACACCGGGGGTGCGGGTGGGGTCGGCCTGGGTGCGGCCGACGAACATCTTGGTCTGCCAGTAGCGGCCGCGGGCGGCGTCGTCCGCGGGCAGTGGCACTTCGATGACGCTGTTGAAGTAGATCTCGCCGTGGTTGATCCAGTCGCCGTTCATGAACTGTATCCACGACGCCGACAGCAGGTTCAGGAAGGGCACCTCCAGCATCTTCGGCGTGCCCCCTTCGAGCGGGCGCGCCAGCAACACGCGGCTGACCAGCCGCGGGTTCGGCGTCAGCAGCTGTTCACCGCTCTCCGGTCGTATCGCCGGCAGATCGACGTTGCGCAGAAAGCGCGTGCCGGCAGCACCTTCCTTGGGGTCGCGCAGGTTGTTCCAGCTGCCGTCGGCGGTGCGGAAGTGGGTCACGCCCTCGGGCGGCGGCAGCCCCGGCGTCTGGAAGGCCACCAGCGAGCCGGGCGGGTAGCTGGTGCCCAGGTTGTGCGCATTGAGCCGCTCCCGCATGTACGCCAGCGTCAGCACCGCCAGCGCCACGGGGCGGTGGTACCAGTTGGTCCAGATGCGGTCGCGGTAGCCAGCCAGCCAGCCCCAGACGTTGGTGACGACCTCGACCAGCACCGTCGCCACCGCGCCCAGCGCGTTGCCGATGTCGCGCCGCAGCGCGCGCAGCCCGCTCGGGTCGGGCAGCGGCGCGGGCGGCTTCGGCAGGTCGCCGTCCTTCACCGCGGACGGGGCCAGCAGCGTGTCGCGGTCGAAGTACTGCAGCGGCGGCACGTGCACGTCGATGCCGGCGGTGGCGTTGGCCTGCGCCAGCGCCAGCATGCCGCGCCAGTCTTCGCGTTCGGGCTCAGCGGCCACGGCGGCGGCGTACTGCAGTGCGGCGCGTTCGTACTGCTCGGTCTGGAAATAGGCCTGGGCCAGCAACGCCTGTGCCTCGCCGGGGCGGGGGCGTGCCTGCTCGGCTGCGAGTTCGGCTTCCAGCAGGTCGATCGCCTCGCGCCATTCGCGGTGCTCGATGGCAGCGCGTGCACGCAGGGCGACAGTGGCGTGCGCGGCCAGGGCCTGTGTCACGGATTCGGCGGTTGCGGACATCTCAAACCTCCCAGTCTGTCGGCTCGCGCCGGGGTGTCTTGTTGACTTCGTGCCGGTAGTTCGACAGCGCTTCGTAGATGACGCGCCGCACCCGGTTCAGGCCACCCAGCGGCATGTGCTCGGGCAGGCAGTGCCAGGGGCTGAACGACAGGTTCTCGCCCACGGCGTTCTGTGCGTCGGTGTCAAAGTCCTGCGGCAGGATGCGCAGCGTGGCCACCTTGCGGAACGGCGACTCTTCCTCTTCCCACACCACCGTCGGGTCTTCGGTGGGCATTTCTTCGGGGTCGGTGCGGAACTGCACGCAGAAGTCGAACTTCGCGTCGCCTTGCGAAAGCTGCGCCAAAGCGCGCTGTCGCAGATAGTTCTCGGGCGGGGCGAATGGCATGCTGTCGAGCTGCGCCGCATGCGGTGTCGCACAGTACTTCACCTGCGCCGAGCCGAAGGCATAGGGCACACAGCTGAAGTAGCGTATTTGCAGCAGGTTGGGAAACTTGCGGAACGACTTCAGCAGCCGCCACGTGACGCCCAGGTGCGTCGTGAAATAGACGACCTTGTCGATGATGTCGCCGATGAAGGCCGCCGCCAGCGCGTCGAACCCGGCAGCGTCCTGGATGGGAAATTGGTCGGTGCTGATGACGATGAAGTCCTGCGTCGTTTCGTCCTCCTGCCCGGGCAGCAGCTTGCGGCCGGGCACGCCCATCAGTTTGATGGCCATGCCGCGGATGTCTCGCGCGTCGTCGCCCTTGATCACGTTGACCGAGTTCGAAAAGCGCACCCAGGCGCGATAGGTGGCGGGCTGCGCAAAGAGGCCGACTCGCAGCTCGGGCGGCAGGTCGCGCTCCACCGTGAACTCGGCCTTCATCAGGCCGTGCATCTTGGTGTGGGCGTCGCGCCGCATCGTCGTGCCGGCCCACTCGTGCGCCATCATGGCCTGCATCCGAGCGATGAGGCTGTCGGTGGCAGCCTGCTCGCCGGGCGTCAGCGGCTCCAGCGTCACGGGGTCGTGGGTCACGTTCAGGGCTCCAAAAGCGCAGCGCTCACGCCGCAGACAAGCTGGCTAGCAAGACGCGCACCTGTGCCAGGTCGGCCGTGGCGCCCACGGCTTCCAGTGCTGTCGCCGCGCGGTGCAGGGCCTGGGCCGTGGCGCCGGCATCGCGCGCCTGCCTGTGCTGCAGGGCAGCCTGGGCGTGCAGCGCCTGGGCCTGGTGCAGGTGCGCGCCGGCCTTGCCGAAGGCCTCGACGGCCTGCGCGATGAGCTCGGGCCGGACCAGGTGCCGCCCCATTTCCAGCCGCGCGAGCGCGGCCTCGATCGGGAAGCCGCTGGCTTCGGCCAGTGCCAGGCTTTCTTCCCAGCTGCGCCGGGCCGCCGCTTCCTTGCCAGCCAGCCATTGCGCCGATCCTTGCACGCGCAGCGCCTGCGGCAGCCACAGCGGCATGCGGCGCGTGCAGCGCACCGCGCGCCGGCTGGCTTGCAGCGCGGCCTCGGCCGCGGGCTGGCGGCTGCTGCCGCTGCCGCCGCTTCCGCTGCCGCCCGTGCTGGCCTGGGCCCGCGCCAGCGCGACGTGGGCAGCGGCGGTCAGCACCTCGGCCTGGTCGAAAGGCAGCGCAAGGTGTTCGCGCTGGATGATGACCAGCGCTTCGTCGACTTCGGCCTGCGCTTCTTCCAGCCGTCCCTGCAGCGCCAGGCACTTCGCCAGCAGGCCCTTCTGGAACATCAGGTTGTCCCACGACGGAATGGAGCGCGCCAGCGCCTGGCCCTCGCGCAGCTGCGCTTCCACCTGCGCCAGCGGTCCGCGCGCCAGGCCCGGGAAGGCCAGGTTCTGCAAGCCCCAGCTCGCGACCTGCGGATCGCCCGCGTCGCGGCCGGCCTGCAGCTCTTCGGCGGCCATGGCGTGTGCACGGGCGAGGTCGCCGTGGTGGTGGACGACGAATATCGTCATCGTCATGGCACCGGCCCAGCGGTGGATATCGCCCGATTCGCGGTAGCCCCGCACCGCGTGTTCCAGCAGCGATTCGCAGGCGTCCCAGCGGCCAACGTAGAACTCCAGGAAGCCATGCGCGAACCAGGCAAAGGCGATCGCCGAGGCATCCGCCGACAGGTGCGCCGACGCCGTGGCCTTGCGGTGGTAGCGGCGCGCAAGCCCGGTCAAGCCGAAGGTCATCAGCCCGAAGCCGACGCTCGACAGGCCGCGCGCCTCGGCCAGCGCGTGGTGGCTGATCTCGCCGACGTGCAGCTCGATCAGGCTGTCCAGCAGCATGCGCTCCTTGTCCAGGAAATAGTCCATCCAGGCCATCAGGTGGGCGATGGTGGAAATTTCGGCGGCCTGTTCGGCGTCCAGCTTGCGCGGCTGCCGCAGGCCGATGAGGGCCCGGGCCTGGCGCACCAGGTGCGCACCCAGGTAGCGCAGGACGGCCAGGCGCACGCCGCCGCGCGTGGTGGGGTAGGCAATGCCCAGATGCGCCAGCGCCAGCCGCATCTGCTCGTGCGCGGGCTCGTACTGGCCAGTGCCGTAAAGCGCCGCACCCACTTTGCGCGCCAGCGCGGCGCGCGGCAGCGGCGCCAGCCGGTGGCCATACACCTTCAGGTACGCCATTTCGGCCTGGCGGAAGTGCTCCAGGGCCTCGGCGTCGGCGGCCATGCGTCCGGCCTGGTCGCCGGCCTTGAAGAGGTAGGTTTGTGCCCTTTCCCAGTCTTCGGCGCTGGTGTAATGGTGCGCCAGCAGGCTGGTGAACTCGTCGAGCCGGTCAGCGAACAAGGCCTCGAAAGCATGCGCCACCTGGCGGTGCACCGTGCGCCGGTTCTCGGCCAGCATGCTGCCGTAGGCGGCTTCCTGCACCAGGGCATGCTTGAAGATGTGCTCGGGCTCAGGCTCGCGCTGCTTGTAGCGCACCAGCTCGGCCTGCTCCAGCGAAGACAGCCGGGCGGTCAGCGCCACGCCGGGTTCGCAGATCGCGGCCAGCACGCGGTCGAAGAAGCTGCGGCCGATGACCGAGGCCAGCTTCAGCACCTGCTTGGCGTCTTCGTCCAGGCGGTCGATGCGGGCCAGGATCAGGCCTTGTAGCGTGTCGGGCAGCTGCAGCATGTCGGCCGCGCCCGTCAGCCGCCATCCGCCGGCCCGCGCGTCGCGCTCGAGGACGCCATCGCTGACCAGCGAGCGGATCACTTCCTCGATGAAGAAGGGGTTGCCTTCGGTGCGGCGCAGAATCTGCCCGCGTAGGGCCGGCGGCAGGTCGAGCTGGCCGACGAGGTTGTCCACCAGCACGCTGCTGTCCTGCACCGACAGCGGGGCCATCTGCAGTTCGCGCAGCCGCGCGCCAGCGTTCTCGGCGGCAAAGCGGCGCACCCGCTGCAAGCCGCCATCGGGGTCGGCGCGCGTGGGAAAGAATGCCAGCAGCGGCGACGTCAGGGTCAGCGTCAGCAGGTGTTCAGCCAGGTCCATCGACGAGGGATCGGCCCAGTGCCAGTCCTCCAGCACCAGCACCAGCGGCTGCCGCCGCGCCAGCCGTTCGAAGAGCTGGCGCATGCACAGGAACAGCTGGCGCTTCAGGCCCGGGCCGTCCAGGTAGCGCACGCGTTCCTGCAGATCGGGCGGGAGGTTCAGCGCCAGCACGGTGGCCAGATAGGGCAGCAACTCGGGTGTGCGCTCGCCGAACAGCGCCTGCAGGCCGGTGTCGAGCTTGCCCAGGCCGACGGCATCGGCCTCGTCGTCGGCGATGTCGAAGCACGCACGCAGGATTTCGATGAAAGGCCAGTAGCTCAGGTTGCGGCCGAAGGACACGGCATGGCCGACGAACCACTGCACGCCGGCCGGGTCTGGCAGGCGCCGGCTTTCCGCCAGCAGCCGCGACTTGCCGGCGCCGGGCTCGCCGATCAGCATCAGCATGCTGCCCGAGCCGGCGCGCAAGTCCGCCAGCGCGGCCCCGACATCGGCCAGTTCACGGTCGCGCCCGACCAGCGCCGATCCGATGCCCAGCCCGCGTGCTGCGGAAGGGGCCGCGCCGCGCGCGCGCGCGCGCATCAGTTCATACACCTGCACGGGCTGGTCAACGCCTTTGAAGCTGTGGGGACCCAGCGGCGCGAATTCGAACCAGGCTTCGCCGGCAGTGACGATCGCTTCGCTGACACAGACGCAGCCGGCTTGCGCGCGGGCCTGCATGCGCGCCGCCAGGTTGGTGGTGTGACCAATGGCGGTGTAATCCATGCGCAGGTTGTCGCCGATGCGACCGACGACCACCAGCCCGGTGTTCACGCCCATGCGCACGCGCAAGCCGTCCCTTTCCATCGGGGAGGCCCGCAGTCGTTGGCGGATGCCCTGCGCAGCCAGCAAGGCGCGCCGCACATGGTCTTCGTGAGCCACGGGCGCGCCGAACAGCGCCATGACGCCGTCGCCGAGGAACTGGTTGATGGTGCCCTCGACGGCATGCACCTCGGCCAGGACCAGATCGAAGAAGCGGTTCAGCAGGTCGTGCATCGCGTCGGCGCCGATGCGGCGCGTCAGCTCGGTCGATTCCACGATGTCGCAGAACAGCACCGTCACCTGCTTGCGTTCACCCTCCAGCGCCGAGCGCGAGGTCAGGATCTTCTCGGCCAGATGCGCCGGGGTGTAGCTGCGGGCCGTGGTGGTGGCCATCGCAGGCACGCTGACCGGCACGTCGCTCAAGGTCGTGCCGCAAGCATCGCAAAAGCGGTTCTCGGCCGCGTTGGCGTGGCCACAGGCGCGGCAGGCCATCGCCAGCGCCAGACCGCAAACCCCGCAGTAGCGTGCATCCGGGCGGTTCCCGTGTCCGCATGCGAAACCGTGCATGGACCCCTCGAATGTGCGCGGTGTTGCGCGTACCTAGAATGTGATGTAACCATTCTAGGCAGGGCCTGGGTCGCGGGCTGGTTCTGTAAACCCTGCGTGGCGGCCAGCGGGCCCGCATGAAACCGCGCAGTCTGGCTACCGTTCAGTCGGGCAGAGATTCGCCTCGCCTGCAGGCCCTGACGCGCCAGCGGGCCGGGTCGACGGCGTCGGCCAGGTCCTGCTCCAGCGGCCACGGCGTGCCGGTGGCCTGTGCGGCCACCAGTCGCCCCAGCAAGGGTGCCAGCGTCAAACCCCGCGCACCCAGCGCGGTCAACACGAACAAACCGGCCACGCGGGGCAGCAGCCGGGCCTGGTCGCGGCGTTGCCCGGGCGGCCCATCGCGCAGCGGCACTGCACCGGCGATGGGCAGGCGGTCGTCACTGTGCAGTCGCCAGCCGCTGCGGCCTTGCAAGCGCGAGGCATCCGCCGAGGGCTGCAGGCCGGTCAGGCGGTGCAGGCGTTCCAGGTTGTGCCGGTGGGCTGCTGTGCTGACTTCGCAGCCGATGTCGGGCGCGCTCAGCATGTCGGCCAGCGTGCCGGTCTCGCGCGTGGCGCCGCACAGCAGACTGCCGTCGTGCAGCGGGATCGCGTAGCCGTCGCCCGCCACCGCGCAGCGCAAAGGCGTGGCCTCGTCACCCTTGATGCAATGCGTGACCTGGCCGCGCGTGGCGTCCAGCGGCCAGCCTTCGGCGCACCAGGGTTGCAGCAAGTGCGGGGTGCTGGCGGCGCAGGTCAGCACCAGCACGGGCGCGGTGGCCAGCGCGTGCCCGGCGCCATCCCACACGGTCCACAGGCCGTTCTCAACGGTGAGGGCTGCGGCCGGCGCATCGCCCTGAAACCGCACCCGCTCTTGCGCCAGCACGTGGCGCACCCAGCGCGCGGGGTCTATCCACCCGCCGCCGGGATACAGCCAGGCCGGCGCCGGCAGCGGCACCGCAGCCCGCGCGCCGGCGGAACTGGCATCGAGCGCCTGGACCCAGTCCGCTGGCAGGCCCAGGCGGTCCAGCTTGGCCTGTTGTGCTGGTCGTGCTGGTCGTGCTGGTTGTCCTGGCAACGCGTTCGGCCCGCGGTCGCCGAGGTCCAGCCGCAGCAGGCCGTTCAGCGCGCCCATCCGCGGGTCATGGGCGAAGGCCTCGCCGTAGCTGCGCGCCGCCTGCAAGGCCGCCGCACGGAACAGGCGTGCGTAGTGGCCGTCATCGGCATTCACGGTGCCGTGGAACAGGCCGGCTGGGTTGCCTGACGCTTCCTGTGCCGGCGCGCTGCGGCGGTCGAGCACCGTGACTTGCACGCCCTGCCGGGCCAAGGCCTGAGCCACGGCCGCGCCCGCCACGCCCGCGCCCACGACAACGGCTGACTGCGGCTGCCGCGCCGCTGCAGACCGGGCCGCACCGGTCGCCCGGCTTGGCGCCAGGCCGGACGGCTGGATGGGCGGCTGGATGGGTACCGCATGGCGCGGCGCCCAGTGCGCGGTGGTGAACGCCGACCTGTCAGCGTTGTCGCCGGCTGGCTGCACCGTAAAGCCGGCACTTGTCAGGTCGGTGCGCAGCTGCAGTGCTGTGCACGCTGACGCCAGTTGCGCGCCCGGCTCGGCCTTGCGGCCCAGCGCCTTCAGCACCCGCAGTTGCCACAGGGCGGGGTTGCTATCGGGTGCAAAGCCGTCGAGGAAGATGGCATCGGCTTGCAGCTGCAACGCGGGCAACACCAGCGGCACTTCGCCCAGCGCCAGCAGCAACTGCACCGCGCCGCCGTCGAAATCCAGAGCGTGCACATTTGGCGTCAGCACCGGCCAGGCGTGAACCAGCCTCGCCGCCAGATCGGCCAGCGGCGAGGCCGCGTGCGCCCGCGCCAGATCGGCCGCACCGGGCGGGTGGCTGGCGATGGCGACCACGCACAAGCGCGCGCAACGCGCGGGGTCCGCGCGCCAGGCCTGCCAGGTGGCCAGGAAGTTGTGGCCCAGGCCGAAGTCGGTCTGCAGCACGGTGAAATGCGCGCGGCCGGCCCAGCGGGCGGGCAGGCCGGTGCCCTGCAGGAAGACCTGCCGCGCACGCGTCAAGCCGGCCTCGGCCGTCGGGTAATCGG
>JAYVBO010000221.1:0-3877 GCA_043750435.1 Betaproteobacteria bacterium
AGGCCGGACGCGTGGCGGTCGGACAGCCGCCCGGCGAAGGGCGCTGCGAGGGCCACGACCACAGCCCAGGGCGTCATCAGGAAGCCGGTTTCGATGGGGTCGCGGTGCAGCACCTGTTCGAAGTAGAAAGGCAGCGACACCAGCGCCAGACCCTGGGTGGTGAAAGCGCACAGCGCGGTGACGGCCGACAGCGCGAACATCGGCCGGCGCAGCAAATCGACCGGCAGCATGGGCGCGGGGTGACCGGCTTGGCGGCGCAGCAGCAGCGCCCCGGCCACCAGCGTGGTCAGCACCGCTGCGCCCACCCAGCGCGGGTCTTCACGCTGGGTGGCCGCGCCCAGCGCCAGGATCAGCGCTGAAAACGACACCGCCGTCAACACGGCCGTGGCCGGGTCGAAGGCATGCTTGCTGGGTTCGTTGCGCGGCAGCGCGGGCAGGCCAAACCCGAAGCACAGCAGGCCCAGCGGCACGTTGATGGCGAACAGCCAGGGCCAGCTGGCCACGCTCAGCACCAGCGAGGCCACGGTGGGCCCGAACGCGAAACCCAGGCCCACCACCAGTGCGTTCAGCCCCACGCCGCGGCCCAGGCGGTGGGCCGGGTAGATCAGCCGTATCAGCGCGATGTTGACGGCCATGATGGCGCCGGTCCCCACGCCCTGCAGCGCACGCGCCAGCGTCAGCGTGACCAGGCTGTCGGCCAGCGCGCAGCCCAAAGAGGCCAGCGTGAAAAGGGCCAGGCCGCCCAGGAAGACCTTGCGCGGGCCCCACAAGTCGCCCAGCGCCGCAAAGGGCAACAGGGTGGCCACGATGGCCATCTGGTAGGCGTTGATGATCCAGATTGACGTGGCCGGCGTGGCCTGCAAATCGGCCGCGATGGCCGGCAGCGCGGTGTTGGCGATGGCGGTGTCCAGCGAACCCAGAAAGATGGCCAGCAGCGTGGCCAGCAAGGCGCGGCGGTCGCGCGGGCTGAGGGTGTCGCTGTCGGTGGGCGTGGGCGTGGGCTGGGGCGTGGGGTTGGGCGGTGTCACCGGCTGCACGATAAGCCAGGTGCCGCCACCCGCTAAGCCGGGTGCCAAAACCGCGTGGCGCGGCCAGCGGGGTGGTCGCCAGGGCGGCGTGTTTCAACTCGGCAGGTAGGCCGCCGCCAGCGTGCGCAAATGGGCGCGCGACGCATCGTCCAGGTGCGGCATCAGCAGGGCCAGCGCGTGGAAGGCGCCGCGGCCCATCGAAGCCGCTGCGGCTTCGGCTTCCAGCGCGTGGCGCGGGTCCTTCACGTATTCGAAACTGAGCCAGTAGGTGACGACGACGACCATCGAAGTCGCCAGCGGCCCGGCGTCGGCGCTGCTCAGGCGCGCGGCGCCGTAACGCGCCAGGCCGTCCAGCAGGCCATGCATGGCCTTGGCCTTGTTCTTCAGCACGAACTGGAAATGCGTTTCCAGCCGACGGTTCTTGCTGAGCAGGTCGTTCAGGTCGCGGTACAGGAAGCGGTAGGCCCAGACCAGTTCGAAAAGCATGTGGAAGAAGAGCCAGGCGTCTTCCACGTTTTCGACACCATCGGCGGCCGGCAAGATTTCGTTCAGCGCCTTTTCGTAGCGGTCGAAGAGCGAGTTGATGAGCTCATCTTTGGCCGGGTAGTGGTAGTACAGATTGCCTGGGCTGATGCCCAGTTCGGCCGAGATCAGCGTGGTGCTGACATTCGGTTCGCCATAGCGGTTGAACAGCACCAGCGTCACCTCCAGGATGCGCTCGGCGGTGCGGCGGGGGGGCTTGGTCAGCTTGGTGGGGGCCATGTGGGTGGGCAGTCCTTGGGCATTCTGGCACCGGCCCGCCCGGCAGCGCCTGCCTACAATCCCGCCCTTCATGCACAGCCCATCTCCGACCTTGTCTTCGTCCGCACGCGCCACGCCCGTTGCCATCCACTTCGAAAACGTCAGCAAGGTTTACCAGGGCGCCCGTGGCAGCCTGCGGGCCCTGGACGGCGTTTCTTTCGACATCCACCAAGGCGAATTCTTCGGCCTGCTGGGCCCCAACGGCGCCGGCAAGACGACGCTGATTTCGGTGCTGGCTGGCCTGGCCCGCGCCACCGGCGGGCGCGTCACCGTGATGGGCCACGACGTGGTCAGCGACTACGCCGCCGCGCGCAAAGCCTTTGGCATCGTGCCGCAGGAACTGGTCTTCGACCCTTTCTTCAGCGTGATGGAAACGCTGCGCATCCAGAGCGGCTACTTCGGCATCCAGAACAACCAGGCCTGGATCGACGAACTGCTGGCCGCACTGGGCCTGGCCGACAAGGCCCACTCGAACATGCGCCAACTCAGCGGTGGCATGAAGCGCCGCGTGCTGGTGGCGCAGGCCCTGGTGCACCGGCCGCCGGTCATCGTGCTGGACGAGCCGACGGCGGGTGTCGACGTCGAGCTGCGCCAGACGTTGTGGGCCTTCATCAGCAAGCTGAACCGTGAAGGCCACACCGTGCTGCTGACCACCCACTACCTGGAAGAAGCCGAAGCGTTGTGCGGGCGCATCGCCATGCTGAAAAAAGGTAGCGTGGTGGCGCTGGACAGCACCAGCGCGCTGCTGGCCGGCCGCGCCAGCACCATGCTGCGCTTCAAGACCGACGACGCGCTGCCGGCGGCCATCGCCGCCACCGCGCGGGTCACTGGGCGCACCGTGCAGGCCAAGGCCCACGACGCGGCCGAGGTGGAAAGCATGCTGGCCACCCTGCGCAGCAGCGGCGTGAGGGTGGAAGACCTGGAGATCGGCCGCGCTGACCTGGAAGACGTCTTCCTGGAAATCATGCAGGGCGCAGGCACTGACGAAAAGACCGGGGTGGCGGCATGAACTTCGAAGGCACAGGCACGCTGTTCCGCAAGGAAATCCTGCGCTTCTGGAATGTTGCTTTCCAGACCGTGGCCGCCCCGGTGCTGACCTCGGTGATGTACATGCTGATCTTCGGCCATGTGCTCAGCCAGCACACCGAGGCCTTGCCCGGCGTGGGCTACACCAGCTTCTTGCTGCCCGGCCTGGTGATGATGAGCGTGCTGCAGAACGCCTTTGCCAACAGCAGCAGTTCACTGGTGCAAAGCAAGATCACCGGCAACATCGTCTTCCTGCTGGTCACGCCGCTGTCGCACGGCGCCTGGTTCGCGGCCTACGTCGGCGCGGCCATGGTGCGCGGCCTGGTGGTGGGCGCGGGCGTGCTGCTGGTTACCGTGTGGTTCGCGCCGCTGCGGCTGGCTGAACCGTGGTGGATATTGACCTTCGCCGCACTGGGCGCCGGCATGCTGGGCTCGCTGGGCGTCATCGCCGGTTTGTGGGCCGACCGCTTCGACCAGATGGCCGCCTTCCAGAACTTCGTCATCATGCCCATGACCTTTCTGTCGGGCGTCTTCTACTCGGTGCACTCCTTGCCGGGCGTGTGGCAGGCAGTCAGCCACCTGAATCCGTTTTTCTACATGATCGACGGCTTTCGGCGCGGCTTCTTCGGCGTCAGCGACGTGTCGCCGCTGCTGAGTCTGGCGGTGGTGGGCTGCAGCTTCGTTGTGGTCGCCGGCATTGCCTTGCGTCTGCTGGCCACTGGCTACAAGCTGCGTTCGTAGACAATACGGCCATGGCCAACCCCACCCCTGACGACGTTCGCAGCTTCATCGCTGCCGGGCTGCCCTGCGAGCACCTGGAACTGGAAGGCGACGGCCAGCACTTCTTCGCCACCATCGTCAGCGCCGAATTCGAAGGCCTGTCGCGCGTGCGCCGCCATCAGCGGGTTTACGCCGCCCTGGGCGATAGAATGCGCGAGCAAATTCACGCCCTCTCGATGAAGACGCTCACCCCCGCCGAACACGCTGCTGCGTCCGCTGCAACTCCCGCAGCGGCTGCCGCC
>JAYVBO010000222.1:0-1632 GCA_043750435.1 Betaproteobacteria bacterium
CCCGTCCAAGTGCCTGCGGCCGTTGTATCGCCGTAGCCATTGCCCAGCCAGATCACGGTGCTGGCCACGCCAGAGAAGGTCAGGGGCGTGGTCAGCGTGACGGTGTCGATCACCGTCGTGCCCGGTGCCGAACCGTTGCCGTTGGCCCAGAAATGCCGCTCGGCGGCGCTCAGGCCGGAAAAACCGCCCACCTGCAACAGGCCACCGACGGACAGCGGCAGCACGTCGACATAGATCGTCAGGTCGTCGGCGTAGGTGAGGTTCACCGATGCGTCCAGCGTGGCATTCACGGAAACACCGGTCAGCGTGCCGTAGACCGGGGCAGCGCTGCCACCACCCAGCTGACTGAAACCAAAACCGCTCCAGGTCTGCGCGGTGAAGGAGAAAGTCAGGCTGTCGGGCGTCGACACGGCGGTGAAGGTGCCCTGCGAGCCGTTGATGTCGGCATGCACGGCGGTGGTGAAAGCAGCCAGCGTGGACAACATGGCGAGGTTCATAGCGGTCTTGCGCAAGGTATAGCTCCGGATTCGTTAACGCGTGGAAGCACGCCTACAGGAAGCCG
This sequence comes from Betaproteobacteria bacterium, assembly GCA_043750435.1. GTDB lineage: Bacteria > Pseudomonadota > Gammaproteobacteria > Burkholderiales > Burkholderiaceae_C > Rubrivivax. Next base: position 563 of record JAYVBO010000222.1, read on the forward strand.
CTTCTGCGCCATAGTCAGTAAGACCCACCGCCCCCACGAATGAGGGCCCCGGTTTCAGGTGCGCGCCCACAGCAGCGCCTGCGTCACTTCAGCAAAGCCCGCGCCCCGTTCAGCCTGGGTGATGTAGGCCGGCCAATGCTGCAGTTGGTCGGCAAAGCGCTGCAGGTTGGCCACGCCCACGGTCAGCGGCAGTTGCTGGAACATCAGCTGGTCGTTGGTCGAATCCCCCACGTAGACCCAGCCGGCGGCTTCGGCCTGCAGGTCACGCCCGAACAGGCGCTGCACCATCCATTGCGCGGCCGTCCACTTGCTGTGGCTGCCGATCCAGCCGTTGATGTGGATGGAACTGACGGTGGCCGTCAGGCCCTCCTCACGCCAGATGCCGACCACCTGGGCGATGGCTTCGGGCGGCAGTTGGGTGTGTTCGCTGTGGTCGATGGCGATGTCGGTGACGCGGCCCGGGCTGTCTTGCGTCAGCGTGGCACCGGGCACCTCACGCAGCACGCGCGCGGCCGCCGCCTGCAGGCGCAGGGCGTTGGCCGCGCGGGTGGCGGCGTCCTGGGTGTATTCGGTGAGCACGCGGCTGCCCTCGCGGACCAGCGCCACGGCGCCGTTTTCGGCCACGATGGCCGCCACCGGCCAGGCCTGCGCATACGGCTGGCTCCAGCCCAGCGGGCGGCCGGTGATGGCGATGACGGGCACGCCGGCCGCCGCCAGTTCGTGCAGCGCGGCCAGTGCGGCAGGCTCGATGGCGCCGTCACGGGTCAAGGTGTCGTCGATGTCGGTCATCACGCCGTGGACGTCAGCCAGTGCAGCCCGGGGAGCGGCAGCCCAGCGTTCAGGACAAGTTGCAGTCATGTGTCGAGTCTTCCACAGCGGTCCACCCCCAATTTCAGGGGCCGTGGATAGAATGTCGGCTGTTTCCGAGGAGCGTTGCAACCTTCATCACGAGGGCCAGGCTCGGAAAACCTCATTGCAACCGCGCTCACCTGCACGAAGTTTCTCGTGGGTGAGTGTTCAAGTTCCCCCGAGTCGCCGCGCGCAGGTCCTACCCAACTGTTTGGAGCCTG
>JAYVBO010000223.1:0-1631 GCA_043750435.1 Betaproteobacteria bacterium
GCGAACCATGACGCGCAAGCCGCCTTCGACCACTGCAAGTCGCGCGTTAAACAGGCCGGTCTGGCCGGGCCGGGCGGCGTGCGCGTCAACAAGGCCGGCTGCCTGGACCGCTGCGCCGGCGGGCCGGTGGCCGTCGTCTATCCCGACGAGACCTGGTACTCCTGGGTCGATCACAGCGACCTCGACGAAATCGTCGAGTCGCACCTGAAAAACGGCCAGGTCGTCGAACGCCTGGTACTGCCCGCTGACGTGGGCCGGTGAAAGCTTGGCGATGAATTCGGCTACCTCACGCAGCATGATTACCGGGCCGGCTGGCGCCATCGAATGCGCCATCGACCAACCGGCGCAGGCGCCGGCGCGCGGCGTCGCCGTGCTGTGCCACCCGCACCCGCTGCACGGCGGCACCCTGGACAACAAGGTGGTGCAGACGCTGGCCCGCGCCCTGGTCGGCCTGGGCTACACCGCGGTGCGCTTCAACTTTCGCGGCATCGGCAAGTCCGAAGGCGCCTGGGACGAAGGCCGCGGAGAGGTGGACGATGCCTTGGCTGTGATTGCCGCGCACCGCCAGCCGGGGCAGGCCTTGGTCGTCGGCGGCTTCTCGTTCGGCGGCTATGTGGCCTCGCAAGCCGCTGCGCGTTTGCCGGCGGATCTGGCCGCCGAACGGCTGGTGCTGATCGCCCCGGCCGTGGCCAACTTCCCAATGGCTGCGGTGCCCGCCGACACCCTGGTGGTGCACGGCGAAACCGACGACGTGGTGCCCTTGGCCGCCTGCTTCGACTGGGCCCGCCCGCTGGCCTTGCCGGTGACCGTGCTGCCCGGCGCCGGCCACTTCTTCCACGGTGCTTTGCCCGTGCTCAAACAGATCGTCGTCGGCGCGTGGCTGCCACGACCGGCGCACTAGGACCCCATGCATTCGTTGACCGCCCTTCTGTTCGCTCGCTACCTGGCCATCGGCCTCAGCGTCATCGCGCTGACCACCCACACGGTGGCACAAGCTCAAGCCCTGCAAGCGCCCGAAATTGCCGCCCGGCAATACATCCTGCTGGACGTGTCCAGCAACCAGGTGCTGGCCGAACGCGATGCCGACGCGCAAGCCGAACCGGCGTCGCTGACCAAGCTGATGACGGCCTATGTGGTGTTCAACGCCATCCGCGACAAGAAGCTCAGCCTGGAACAGACGCTGCCGGTTTCGGCCCGCGCCTGGGCCGAGCGCAAGGGCGGCGGCAGCCTGATGTTCATCGACACCACGATGACACCCAAGGTCGGCGAACTGCTGCGCGGCTTGATCGTGCAAAGTGGCAACGACGCTGCCATTGTGCTGGCCGAAGGCGTGGCCGGCAGCGTGGAGAATTTCGTCGCCATGATGAACCGCCAGGCGCAGGCCTGGGGCCTGAAGAACACGCAGTTCAAAAACGTCGCCGGGCTGACCGAGGCCGGGCACTACGTCAGCGCACGCGACGTGGCCATCATCGCCGCGCACATCATCACCGACCACCCCGATCAGTACCCGATCTACAGCATCCGCCAGTACACCTACAACAGCATCAAGCAAGACAACCGCAACATGCTGCTGGGGCGCGACTCCACGGTGGACGGCATGAAGACCGGCTACACCGACGCTGCCGGTTACT
>JAYVBO010000224.1:0-3873 GCA_043750435.1 Betaproteobacteria bacterium
CACACCCTCCTCTCCCGGCGCAGTCGCAGCACTCACACTCGCCGCCATCGGCGTTGTTTACGGTGACATCGGCACCAGCCCGCTGTATGCGCTGAAGGAAGTCTTCGCGCCCGGCCGCGTGCCGCTCACAGCCGACAACATCCTGGGCATCCTGTCGCTGGTGTTCTGGACGCTGACGGTGGTGGTGTCCATCAAGTACGTGGTGCTCATCCTGCGTGCCGACAACCACGGCGAGGGCGGCCTCATCGCCATGCTGGCGCTGGCCTCCGTGGCGGTCAAAGACAAGCCCGTATTGCGCCGCCGGCTGCTCTTGCTGGGCATCTTCGGTACGGCCATCTTCTTCGGCGACGGCGTCATCACGCCGGCGGTCAGCGTGCTCGGTGCGGTTGAAGGCCTGGAGGTGGCTGCGCCTGGCCTGCACCGCTTTGTCGTACCCATTTCGCTGATCGTGCTGACGGCCTTGTTCGTGACGCAGCGCTTTGGCACGGCGGTGGTGGGGCGCATGTTCGGGCCGGTCACCCTGATCTGGTTCGTGGTGCTGGCGCTGCTGGGCGCGGGGCACATCGCGCAGAACCCGCATGTGCTGGTGGCCGTGTCGCCGCACTACGCGCTGGGTTTCCTGCTCGGCCAGCCTGGCGTCGCCTTCGTGGCGCTGGGCTCGGTGGTGCTGTGCGTCACGGGCGCCGAAGCGCTGTATGCCGACCTGGGCCACTTCGGCAAGCGGCCGATACGCCTGGCCTGGTTCGCGGTGGTCATGCCGGCGCTGCTGCTGAACTATTTCGGTCAGGGCGCCATGCTGCTGGAACACCCCGAAAACGCCCGCAACCCCTTCTACGAAATGGCGCCGCAATGGGCGCTCTACCCGCTGATTGCGCTGGCCACAGCGGCCGCGTCCATCGCCTCGCAGGCGCTGATCACGGCGGCGTTTTCGGTGTCCAAGCAGGCCATGCAACTGGGCTATCTGCCGCGCCTGCGCATCCTGCACACGAGCGTGCGCGAAACCGGCCAGATCTATGTGCCCTTCGTGAACTGGGCGCTGTACGCCTTCGTCGTCTTCGCGGTGGTGATGTTCGGCAGCAGCAGCGCGCTGGCCTCGGCCTACGGCATCGCCGTCACCATCGACATGACCATCACCACGGTGATGACCTTCTTCGTTATCCGCTGGGCCTGGGGTCTGTCACTGCCGCTGTGCATCGCCGCCACAGGCTTCTTCTTCGCCGTGGACCTGACCTTCTTCGCCGCCAACGCCGTGAAGGTGCTGGAAGGCGGCTGGTTCCCCTTGCTGATCGGGGCCGGCGTCTTCACACTGATGATCACCTGGAAGAGCGGCCGCGCGCTGATGACGGCCCGCTTGCGCGAAGAGGCCATCGACCTCGACCCCTTCCTCGAATCCCTCTTCATGAGCCCGCCCGTGCGCGTGCCCGGCACGGCCGTATTCCTCAGCGCTGAAAAGGGTTCCACGCCGTTCGCGCTGCTGCACAACCTGAAGCACAACAAGGTGCTGCACGAGCAGAACCTGTTCGTCACCGTGCAGCACCACGAAGTGCCCTGGGTCGGTTTCAACAAGCGCTGCCAGATCGACGCGCTGGGCCACGACTGCTGGGCCGTGACCCTGCATTTCGGCTTCAAGAACGACCCCGATGTGCCCGAAGCCCTGAAGCTGGTTCAGGGGCGCGGCGTGCAACTCGACGACATGGAAACCAGCTACTTCCTGAGCCGCGACACCGTCATCCCCACCTTCGGCGGCGGCATGGCGCTGTGGCGCGAAAAGCTCTTCGCCAGCATGCACCGCAACGCGGCTGCGGCGGCTGACTTCCTGAACCTGCCGACCAACCGCATCGTCGAGTTGGGCAGCAAGGTGGAAATCTAGGCCGCCAGCAGCCCGCTGAACAGCGGGTCGTGCCGGCTGCGCGGGCGGTAGCCGCCCAGGCGCCGTGCGATCTCGGCGATGTGCGCCGGCGTGGTGCCGCAGCAGCCACCGGCCACGTTCAGAAAGCCGGCCTTGGCAAACTCTTCCATCAGCGCGCCGGTGACGGCCGGCGTCTCATCGAAGCCGGTGTCGCTCATCGGGTTGGGCAGGCCAGCGTTGGGGTAGCAGCTGATGTAGGTGTCGGCCGCCACCTTGGACAGCTCTTCGATGTAGGGCCGCATCACGGTGGCGCCCAGGGCGCAGTTCAGGCCGATGGCCAGGGGCCGGGCGTGGCGCACTGAATTCCAGAAGGCACCCACGGTCTGGCCGCTGAGGATGCGACCCGAGGCGTCGGTGACGGTGCCCGACACGATCACGGGCAAACGCTCGCCGGTGTCTTCCATCAATTCGTCCAGCGCGAAGATGGCGGCCTTGGCATTCAGGGTGTCAAAGATGGTCTCGACCAGGAACAGGTCGCAGCCGCCTTCCAGCAAGCCTTCAGCCTGTTCGCGGTAGGCGGCGCGCAAGGCTTCGAAGCTGGTGTTGCGCGCGCCGGGGTCGTTCACATCGGGGCTGATGCTGGCGGTGCGCGGCGTGGGGCCCAGGGCGCCGGCCACAAAGCGCGGCTTGTCGGGCGTGCTGTACAGGTCGCAGGCCTCGCGGGCGATGCGGGCGGCGGCCACGTTCATTTCGCGGGCGATGTGGCCCAGGCCATAGTCTTCCTGCGCGATGGACGTGGACCCGAAGGTGTTGGTCTCGATCAGGTCGGCGCCGGCGGCCAGGTACTGGCCGTGGATTTCCTTGATCACGTCGGGCCGGGTCAAGACCAGCAGGTCGTTGTTGCCCTTCAAGTCTTGCGGGTGGTCGGCGAAACGCGCGCCCCGGAAGTCGGCCTCGGTGAGCTTGTAGCGCTGGATCATCGTGCCCATGGCGCCGTCGATGATGGCAATGCGCTGTTGCAGGATGTCGGCCAGGGCGCCGCCTCGGGTGTAGGCGCGGGGGCTGGTATTCGTGGGCTGGTTCATGGCGTGATTGTAGGAAAGGGGGCCCCGCTGTGCGCGGCCCTGTACGGCAAGACCCGCCGCAGGACTCGACTCAAGCCCGCGCCGGCGCCGAGTCGGCGCGGCCTGCGTCTCAGACTTGGCGTTCGCTGTCTCGGCGGTCATGGTGCCGGCGGCGCTTTTGCTGCGCGAAGCCGGTCGCCGTGCGGCGGCGGCGGTTCTGCTGGCGCCGCAGCGCCAAGTCCAGCGACATGATGACCAAGGTCAGCGGCACCAAGGCGCCGCAGGCCAGGCTGAGCAGGGTGTTGGGCAACTGGTTGCGGTAGACCGATGCTTGCTGGCTGCCCAGATCAGCGCCGGCCAGCACCATCTGCTGGCCCACCAACAGGCTCAAACCCATCAACACCACACTGCCCAGGCGCGCCATGCTCTGGGGCTCGTGGCTGTGCGCCTGGCGGTCGTTGACGGCCAGCCACAGTGCGGCCAGAAAGCCCACGCCCATCAGGGCCGTGGCTGCGGCCACCACTGGCCGGTTCCACAGCACGCCGGGCCGCAAGCCGGCCGCCCAGACCCATCCCATTTGCAGGCCCGCGCCCAGGACCGCCAGGATCACCGTGCCCAGCAGCGCCACCCACCAGCGCGAGCTGAGGGTCAGGCCGGCCACCACCGGCAAGCAGGCGATCACCGCGCCCAGCCACAGCACCGCCGCCGCCACCGAGCCATAGCCCAGGGGAAAGCGCAGGCCCTCGAAGGACAGGCCCAGCACGGCGGTGGCGCAGATGCCGGTGCCCAGCGTGGTCGCTGACAGCAGTTGCGCCGGCCAGCTCACGGTCAGATCGGGCCGCCGCCGTGCGCGGGCCAGCCAACCCAGGCTGACGTGGGCGGTGAGCAGGGCCACGCCGGCGGTGATGATCCACAGGATCAAGGCGTAGTCGGCAAAGGAAGATTCAGTCATCGGTTTTC
>JAYVBO010000225.1:0-8954 GCA_043750435.1 Betaproteobacteria bacterium
CAGGCGCGCCAGCGGCGCGGCATAGGGCGTGCCGTCCAGCAGCAGGTCCAAGCCGTGGCCGGCGCGTTCCAGCGGCGCGCCGAAATGCGGCGAGCCCAGGCAGACCAGGTCGCTGACCCGCTGCGGCCAGGTCTGCCCGGCGTCTTGCGCCTGCGCCAGCGCGCTGCGCGCCACCAGGCCGCCCATGCTGTGGCCCAGCAGCACCAGGCTTTCGACGGGCACAGGCCAGGCCGCCACCAGCTGCGCCAGCAGGCTGGCAAAGAGCCGGCCGTTGTCGGGGATGGACAGGCCGCTGTTGTAGTGCAGGTAGAGCGGCGTGGCGTCCAGCGCAGCGGACAGCGTGGCGCCGTGGTCGTGACCGTCACGCAGCCATTGCAGGTCGTTCATGCACAGGCCGTGCAGCAGCACGACGACGCGGCCCTGGGCCTTGGGGAAGCGCGCCTGCAGCGCCGCACGGTCCAGCACCAGCGGCTGGCCGCCGTGGCGCAGCGCCATGGTGATGGCCAGCGGGTTGTGGGTGGCCGCCAGGTGGTCGCCCAGCACGCCGTTCAGCGCCGCCACGATGGCCTCGCGCTGCGGCTTGGGCGGCCGAGCCGGGCTGTCGGCATCGGCACCTTTCGGCTGCGGCGCCAGCAAGGGTTCCAGCAGGCCAAGCAGGCCGTCGACACTGCCGCCGACCAGCTTTGTCACACCGCGAATGCTCTTGTAGACCAGTCCCGTGATGCCACTGGTGCGGCCGTTGGCGGCCGTGGCGCCGGGTGCACTGGCGATGCGCTGGTGCATCGCCTCAACCAGATCGGTCAGGCCGGCCGTGGCGTCTACGGCCAGGCGTGCGGCGCCGCGGATGTCGCCGTGTGCGGATGGGGGATGCTTGCTCATCGGAGGCTTGCTTGTTTTGGCCGCGCGGTGTTCAGAACAGACCGGCCGCGATGTTGACGGTCAGTGCCAACACCGTGGTGTTGAAGAAGAAGGCCAGGATGCAGTGCAGCGTGCCCATGGGCCGCAGCGCGCTGCCGTTGAACACCACGTCGGCCGTCTGACCCGAGGTGCCGATGACGCAGGCAAAGTAGAAGAAGTCGCCGTAGCGGGGCTCGCTGGTGCCGGGAAAGATCAGCGGGTCGGACCTGCCCTGGTCACGGGCACGGTAGAAATCGTGGGCGTAATTGAAGGCCAGCAGGGTCTGCGTGAACAGCCATGAGGTCAGCACCGTCAGCGCGGCCAGCGCCAGGTGCGGCGTGCGGGCGCTGCCGGGAAGGGACTTGACCACTGTCAGCTGCGAGCCCACGGCCAGTAGCACCGCCACGGCGGCCACCACCACCATCACCATCACCGCCAGTTGGCTTTCGCTTTGCTGTTGCGCGCGGCGTTGCATGGCCCTGTGGTCGGACTGCAGCAGCATGTGCAGGCCCAGTCCCAGGTACAGCAGGGCGCCGGCATTCCAGGCCAGCAGCGCGCGCGAACCCGCCTGGGCCAGCGGGGCCGGCATCACGGCGTAGAGCAGCAGGCCCACGGCCGCTGACATCCACAGCCGCGGCCGGGTGCTGAAGATGCGGGTCAGGCGCTGCAGGCGCGTGACGACGCGCCTGACGGGGTGCGCGCTGGATGGGGGCTGGAGCATGCGCCGATTGTTGCGCGCAGGCGGTGCGACACTTCGGCGCCATCCTGCTTTCTGCCCGGGTTCATCCGCCCGACGCCCCTGCCGCCCCTGCCGTCCCCGCCGCCCATGACCGCCAGCACCCGCGAACGCACCCCCACCGTGCTGGCCCTGGGCAGCGCACAGACGCTGGCCTGGGCCTCGTCCTACTACCTGCCGGCCATGCTGGCCACGCCGATGGCGCGCGACCTGGGGGTGGACAGGCCCACGGTGTTCGCCGTGTTCTCGATGGCCTTGCTGGTCTCGGCCTTCACCGGCCCGGCCGCCGGCCGGCTGATTGACCGCCAGGGCGGCCGCCGCGTGCTGATGGCGTCGAACGCGCTCTTCGTGCTGGGCCTGGTGGGCCTGGGTCTGGCGCACAGCCTGGTGGGCCTGGCGCTGGCCTGGGCGGTGTTGGGCGTGGCCATGGGCAGCGGGCTGTACGACGCGGCCTTCGCGGCGCTGGTGCGCTTGTACGGGCGTGATGCGCGGCAGGCCATCACCGGCATCACGCTGCTGGCTGGTTTTGCCAGCACCGTGGGTTGGCCGCTGACCACTTTGCTGGAAGCGCAGTGGGGTTGGCGCGGCGCGTGTTTCGCCTGGGCGGCGCTGCATGTGCTGATCGGTCTGCCGCTGAACGCGCTGTTGCCGCGTGCCGGGCCGCACGAGGCCGCCGCGCCAGCGGCTTCGGCCACCGTCGCGCTCAGCACCGCGCCCACCGCCGCACCGCCGCCGCGCCACACCGCCGCATTGCTGGCGCTGCTGTTTTCCATGTTGGGCTTCGTCAGCACCGCCATGGCCGCCCACCTGCCGGCGCTGCTGCAGGCGGCCGGCGCCACCCTGGCGGTGGCGGTGCTGGCGGGCGCGCTGATCGGCCCGTCGCAAGTGGCGGCGCGGGCCTTCGAATTCAGCGTGCTGAAGCGCTATTCGCCGCTGGTGTCGGCCCGCGCCGCCGCGCTCACCCACCCGCTGGGCGCGGCCGTGCTGCTGTTGTTGGGGCCGGTGGCGGCGCTGCCCTTTGCGGTCTTGCACGGCGCGGGCAACGGCCTGCTGACCATCGTGCGCGGCACGCTGCCGCTGGCCCTGTTCGGCGCCAGCGGCTACGGCGCGCGCCAGGGCTGGATCGCCCTGCCCGGGCGTATCCTGGGCGGCCTGTCGCCCTGGCTCTTCGGCCTGGTGCTGGAGCGTTACGGCGCCCGCGCGCTGTGGCTTTCTGCGGGCATGTGCCTGACCGCTTTCGCCTGCCTGCTGACGCTGCGCCTGCCGCGCGAGGCTTGATCTCAATGCGCCTTGAACCCTGACCCCGTCCATGAAGAAGATCCCGAAGCTCAAGCTCCACAGGCGCCCCAACCCCAACCCCGGCGGCAACAGCAACAGCGACAGCGGCAACCCCATGCGGCGCCTGGGCCCGGGCCTGATCACCGGCGCCGCCGACGACGACCCCAGCGGCATCGCCACCTATTCGCAAGCCGGCGCGCAGTTCGGCTATTCGATGCTGTGGACCATGATCTTCACGTTGCCGCTGATGGCGGCGATCCAGATCGTCAGCGCGCGCATCGGCTACGTCACGGGCCATGGCCTGGCGGCCAACATCAAGAAACGTTTTCCGCGCCCGGTGCTGCTGGCCATCGTGGGCATGCTGGTGGTGGCCAACACCTTGAACATCGCCGCCGACATCGCAGCCATGGCCGAGGCTCTGCGCCTGGTGGTGGGCGGTTCGGCGCATGTCTACGCCGTCACCTTCGGCCTGCTGTGTCTGGTGCTGCAGGTCTTCCTCAGCTACGCCAGCTATGTGCGCTGGCTGAAGTGGTTGACGCTGGCGCTGCTCAGCTATGTGGCCGTGGCCTTCATGCTGCAGGTGGACTTCGCCGATGTGCTGCGCCAGGTCGTCCACCCGCAACTGGTGCTGGGCCATGAGGTGCTGTTGATGGTGGTGGCGGTGTTTGGCACCACCATCAGCCCCTACTTGTTTTTCTGGCAAGCGGGCCAAGAGGTGGAGGACGTTCATGCCGGCCCAGCCCATCCGCACACGCCGGCCGAAGTGCGCGGCCATTTGCGACGCATCAAGTGGGACACCGTCATCGGCATGACCTTTTCCAACTTGATCGCCTTCTTCATCATCCTGTCCACCGCCGCCACGCTACACAAGGCCGGCATCACCGACATCCAGACCTCGGCGCAGGCCGCGCAGGCGCTGCGCCCGCTGGCCGGCGACTTCACCTTCTTGCTGTTCAGCCTGGGCATCGTGGGCACCGGCCTGCTGGCCGTGCCGGTGCTGGCCGGCTCGGCCGCCTACGCCGTGGCCGAGGCGGCGGGCTGGGAAGGCAGCCTGAGCCTGCGCCTGGAAGCAGGCCAGGGCCGCGGCTTCTACGGCGTGGTGGCGCTGGCCACGCTGGGCGGCGTGGCGCTGTGCTTTTCGCCCACCGACCCGGTCAAAGAGCTGTTCTGGTCGGCGGTGCTGAACGGTGTGATTGCGGTGCCCATCATGGTCGTGATGATGCTGCTGGCCACCAGCCGCAAGACCATGGGCGGGCATGTCATCGGCGCCCGTTTGAAGTGGCTGGGCTGGACCGCCACGGCCGTGATGGCCGCTGTGGTGGTCGCCATGTTCATCACCCTGTGACCGCGCCATTCACACTTTGTGGCGGATTGCGCTCACCCCCGCAATCCAGCGCTGCCGCAGGCCCCATTGCGGGCGGTGCAAGTGCTATGGTGGGCCTTCGCCTAAGTCGGCTCGCAAGGAGACCACTGCGTGACCTTGACCGCTCAAAAGCCTGCCACCCTGTCCCGTGACACCTTGATGGGGGCCTTGCTGAACACGGCATCGCTGATCGAGCACCGACGCTGCGGCGAAATCGCCGAGGGCTACATCGATGGCTATGTGGCGCTGAACTGGATTGAATGGAACGGCGGCAGTCTGCGCCTGACCGAAACCGGCCAGAACGTCCGCAAGCAGCTGAAGTCCGGACTGGGCTGATTCGGGCCTGACCCCAGGGCCCTGAGCAGGGCCCGGGCGTAGCATGCAGCGTCACCCGAACACGCTGCTGCCGCCATGACCACTGCTGCCCCCACGAACCCGCCCACGAAAGCTTTCGCCAGCCAGGCCGACCTGGTCGACAAGGCCGTCAGCTTCACCCAACTGTCAGATCACGCCTACGCCTACACGGCCGAAGGCGACCCCAACACCGGCATCGTCATCGGCGACGACGCGGTGATGGTCATCGACACCCAAGCCACGCCAGTGATGGCGGCCGACGTGATACGGCGTATCCGTGAAGTCACCGACAAGCCCATCAAATACGTGCTGCTCAGCCACTACCACGCGGTGCGCGTGCTGGGAGCTTCGGCCTTTGCGCCGGAACACATCATCGCCAGCGAAGACACGCTGAGCCTGATTAAAGAGCGCGGCGAACAAGACAAGGCCAGCGAAATTGCGCGCTTCCCGCGCTTGTTCCGCAACGTCGACAGCGTGCCGCCCGGCCTGACCTGGCCGACGCTGACTTTCACCGGCAAGATGACCTTGTGGCTGGGCGAACTTGAAGTGCAGATCCTGCAACTGGGGCGCGGCCACACCAAGGGCGACACCGTGGTCTGGCTGCCGCAAGACCGCATCCTGTTCAGTGGCGACCTGGTTGAATTCGACGCCACACCCTATGCCGGCGATGCCTACTTCAGCGACTGGCCGACCACGCTGGACGCGCTGGCTGCACTGCGGCCGCGCAAGCTGGTGCCAGGCCGCGGCGCCGCGCTGCAAGACGAAGCGCAGGTGGCCGCCGGCCTGGCCGGCACGCGGGCTTTCATCAGCGACGTTTACACGGCTGTGCAGGCCGGCGCCGCTGCCGGCAAAGACTTGAAGACCGTCTACCGCGAGACGCTGGACGCTACGCGGCCGAAGTACGGCCACTGGGTGATCTTCGACCACTGCATGCCGTTTGATGTGTCACGCGCCTTTGATGAAGCCACCGCCCACTGCGACCCGCGCATCTGGACGGCCGAGCGCGACACGGCGATGTGGGCCGCCCTGGAGAACTGATTCAGCGGCGGGCAGCAACCGTGCTCAAGACCTATACCTGGCCGCGCTACGCCGCGCGCCGCGCGCCTGAAATCGACACCAGCGAAATTCGCCGCGTGCCGCTGGTGGTGGTGGGCGCCGGCCCGGTGGGTCTGTGCGCTGCGATAGACGCCGCGCTGCGCGGCCAGCCGGTGCTGCTGCTGGACGAGGACGACACCGTCAGCATCGGCTCGCGCGGCCTGTGCTACGCCCAGCGCACGCTGGAAATCTTCGACCGCCTGGGTCTGGGCGAGGCGGTGGTGGCCCGGGGCGTGACCTGGAATGTCGGCCGCACTTTTCATGGCCAACGTGAGGTGTTCAGTTTCAAGCTGCTGCCCGAAGCCGGACACCGCCGGCCGGGCATGGTCAACCTGCAGCAATACCACCTGGAGCAACTGCTGGTGGAACGCGCGCAGGCGCTGCCGCTCGTCGACCTGCGTTGGAAGAACAAGGTGCTGGCGGTCACGCCCGGTGCCAGCGGCGCAACCTTGGAAGTTGAAACGCCCGACGGCCGCTACAGCCTGCGCACCGACTGGCTGATCGTGGCCGACGGCGCGCGCAGCCCGATACGTCGGCAACTCGGGCTGGACATGGCGGGCCGCGTCTTTCAAGACCGCTTCCTGATCGCCGACGTGCTGCTCAGCGAGCCGCCTTTCGACGCCGACCGCAGCGAGCGCCGCTTCTGGTTCGACCCGCCTTTCCACCCACAGCAAAGTGCGCTGCTGCACCGCGAAGCTGACGGCGTGTGGCGCATGGATTTCCAGCTGGGCTGGGACGCCGACCCCGAGGCCGAAAAGCAGCCTGAGCAGGTCAGCCCGCGCATCCGTGCTGCGTTAGACAGCCAGGGTTTTCAGCACATCGGCTTCGAGCTGGAATGGGTCAGCGTCTACACCTTTCAGTGCCGCCGCATGGCGCGCTTTCGGCACGGCCGTTTGCTGTTCGCGGGTGATGCCGCGCACCAGGTTTCGCCCTTCGGCGCGCGCGGCGCGAATTCGGGCGTGCAGGACGTGGACAACCTGGTGTGGAAGCTGGACCGGGTGCTGCGCGGGCTGGCGCCCGAAGCGCTGCTGGACAGCTACGACGCCGAGCGCGGCGCGGCCGCCGACGAAAACCTGCTGAACAGCACGCGCAGCACCGACTTCATGACGCCCAAGAGCCGCGCGTCCCGCGTGTTGCGCGACGCGGTGCTGACGCTGGCGGCCGAACAATCCTTCGCGCGGGCGCTGGTCAACAGCGGGCGTTTGTCAGTGCCGACGACGCTGCACGGCTCGCCCTTGAACACGCCCGACACGGAAATTTTTGAAGGCTGGATGCTGCCCGGCGCACCGGCCGAAGACGCGCCGCTGGCCGACGGCCGCTGGCTGCTGGCGATGCTGCCGCCCGCTTTCACGCTGCTGATCTTCTTCGACCCGAATGGCGCCCCGGCGGAGATGACGGCGATGCGGTCGGCCCTGCAGCCGCTGGCGCAAGACCACCTGGCGCTGGGCTGCTTCCCAGTGCCCTGCTCAGGCCTGGCCGCGCAGCGTTACGACGCCCGCCCCGGCACCGCCTATTTGCTGCGGCCCGACCAGCACGTGGCTGCGCGTTGGCGCAGCCTGGACGTGGCCGCCGTGCGCGCCGCCGTGGCCCGCGCGTCGGCCCACAGCAGCGCCGAAATAGCAGCCGCATGAAGCACCTCAACACCGAGCCGAACTTCGGAACACCGGGCGAACGCCACCGCCAGGCCTACACGCCAGGCGATGATTTCTACGAACTGCTGATCCAGGGCCACGCCGGCCTGAGCGACGAAGACAGCGAGCGCATGAACGCGCGCCTGGTGCTGCTGCTGGCCAACCACATCGGCGACCTGCGCGTGCTGCGCGAGGCCATCACGGCGGCGCGGCCCGGGTCAACTTCAGCGCCATCGGCAGCACCTGCCGAACCCCAGGAACCCCCACCATGAACGACACCACCACCTTGCACGGCTTCGGCAACCAGTTCGAGAGCGAGGCCGTTCCCGGCGCCCTGCCGATAGGCCGCAACAGCCCGCAGCGCGCGCCGCTGGGTCTGTACGCTGAACTGCTGTCGGGCAGCGCCTTCACCGCGCCGCGTGCCGAGAACCGGCGCAGCTGGCTCTACCGCCGCCAGCCCAGCGTGGTGGCCGGCGCTGGTTCAGGTTACGCGCCCTATGCGCAGCCGCACTGGAAGACGGGCGCGGCTGAGGGCGAACACGCGCCGCCTGACCCGCTGCGCTGGCACCCCATCGCCGTGCCCGATGCGCAGACCCAGCCACAGGATTTCATCGACGGCCTGCGCACCGTGCTGGTCAACGGCGACGCCGACGCACAGACCGGCGTGGCCGTGCACCTGGTGCTGGCCAACACATCGATGCAGCGGGCCTTCGTCAACGCCGACGGCGAGATGCTGCTGGTGCCGCAGCAAGGCGCCTTGACGCTGACCACCGAACTGGGCGTGCTGCAACTGGTGCCCGGCGAGATCGCCGTGTTGCCACGCGGCATGGCCTTCAAAGTGAGCGTCAGCGGGCCGACGCGGCTCTACGTTTGCGAGAACCACGGTGCGCCGTTTCGCTTGCCCGAACTGGGGCCCATCGGCAGCAACGGGCTGGCCAACGCGCGTGATTTCGAAACCCCGCAAGCCGCCTTCGAAACCGACAGCGGGCCGGTGGAAATCGTCCGCAAATACGGCGGCCGCTTGTGGCGCACCGTGGCAAGAACTTCGCCCTTCAATGTGGTGGCCTGGCACGGCAACCTGGTGCCGGTGAAGTACGACACCGCGCGCTTCATGACCATCGGCAGCATCAGCTACGACCACCCCGACCCCAGCATCTTCACCGTGCTGACCAGCCCCAGCGACACCCCGGGCGTGGCCAATTGCGACTTCGTGATCTTCCCGCCGCGCTGGCTGGTGATGGAAGGCACCTTCCGCCCGCCCTGGTACCACCGCAATGTGATGGCCGAATTCATGGGCCTGGTGCACGGCCAGTACGACGCCAAGCCCGAGGGCTTTCGCCCCGGCGGCATGAGCCTGCACAACACCCATGTGCCGCACGGCCCCGACAACGAAGCCTTCACCCAAGCCAGCAACGCCAGCCTGGCGCCGCACAAGCTGGACAACACCCTGACCTTCATGTTCGAGAGCCGCTGGCGTTTCAAGCCCACCGCCTGGGCCCTGAATCACGCGGCGCTGGACCGTGGCTACGCGGCTTGCTGGGCTGATTTGGCCGACCACTTCAAGGCCTGACCGGGCGCCAGCGCCTGTGCGGCGGACCAG
>JAYVBO010000226.1:0-1627 GCA_043750435.1 Betaproteobacteria bacterium
ACGCTGGCCAGGGTGGCGGCGCGGTCGGCGTGCAGCAGGTCAAAGGCACCGGCTTTCACCAGCGCTTCCACGGCCCGCTTGTTGACGGCCTTGCGGTCCACCCGCGCGCAGAAATCGAAGAGGCTGCGGAAGGGGCCGCCGCCTTCACCCTGGCGACCTTCGCGCGCCGCCACGATGGCCTCGGTGGCGCCCTGCCCCGAACCCTTGATGGCGCCCAGGCCGTAGCGCACCCGGGTGTCGCTGATCGGCTCGAAGCGCAACGTGCCCTGGTTGATGTCGGGTGCGTCGAAGGTCACACCAAATTGCTTGGCGTCGTTCAACAGCACCTTCAGCTTGTCGGTGTTGTCGGCCTCGATGGTCATGTTGGC
This sequence comes from Betaproteobacteria bacterium, assembly GCA_043750435.1. Taxonomy (GTDB): domain Bacteria; phylum Pseudomonadota; class Gammaproteobacteria; order Burkholderiales; family Burkholderiaceae_C; genus Rubrivivax. Next base: position 369 of record JAYVBO010000226.1, read on the forward strand.
GGCATAGAACTCCGCCGTGCAATGCACCTTGATCCAGGCCGTGTGGTAGGCCAGCAATGAATACGCGGCAGCATGGCTTTTGTTGAAGCCATAGCCCGCGAATTTCTCCATCAGGTCGAAGACCTCGTCGGCCTTCTCAGCGCCGATATTCTTCTTCGCCGCACCGTCGCGGAAGATGCTGCGGTGCTCGGCCATCTCCTCGGCCTTCTTCTTGCCCATCGCGCGGCGCAGCATGTCGGCGCCGCCCAGGCTGTAGCCGCCCAGCACCTGGGCCGACTGCATCACCTGTTCCTGATACACAAAAATGCCGTAGGTTTCGTCCAGCACGGGCGCCAGCAGCGGGTGCGGGTAGATGATTTCTTCCTTGCCGGCCTTGCGCGCGCAGAAGCTGGGGATGTTCTCCATCGGACCTGGCCGGAACATGGCGTTCAGCGCAATCAGGTCTTCCAGCCGCGTTGGCTTGGCCTCACGCAACATGGCCTGCATGCCGCGGGACTCGAACTGGAACACGGCCTCCGTCAGGCCTTCGGTGAACAGCTTGTAGACCCGCGCGTCGTTCAGCGGTATGGCTTCGTAATTGAAGTCCGCCAGCTTGGGCCGGCGGCTGCGGATGCTGTTCTTGGCCAGTTCCAAGATGGTCAGCGTGGCCAGGCCCAGAAAGTCGAACTTCACCAGGCCGATGGACTCGACGTCGTCCTTGTCGAACTGGCTGACCGCGCTGTCGCTGCCCGGCTGCTGGTAGAGCGGGCAGAAGTCGGTGATCTTGCCCGGCGCGATCAGCACGCCGCCGGCGTGCATGCCGATATTGCGGACGAGCCCTTCAACTCGCGTGGCCAGGCTCAGCAGTTCGGCCACTTCTTCTTCGGCGGCTTCGCGCTGTTCCAGTTCAGGCACTTCGGCGCGCACATAGATCAGGCCGGGGTCTGGTCTTTCCGGCACCGGTGCCAGGGTGTAGGTCTTGCCCGGCAGGCCCGGCACCAGCTTGGCCACGCTGTCGACATGGCCGTAGCCCAACGTCGCCATCGAAGCCCAGCGGCGGGATGACCGGCGTGATGCCGGCGGCCAGCAGCGTCTGGAGCATCTCGGTGTCCACGCGTTCGACCTTGCCGGTGAAGAGATGGTCCACGCCCTGCAAGATGCCCAGCGGGGAAGCGATGACGGCGTTCGGGCTGGCGGCGCGGAGGTCGTTCGTCGAGAGGCCCTCGAGGATTTCGTGCGTGAGGCGGTTCGCGGCGGTGAGGGAGAGCTGGAGCGTGGGC
>JAYVBO010000227.1:0-3861 GCA_043750435.1 Betaproteobacteria bacterium
GGCTTGTCAGCGGCTGAGCAGGGCTTGCAAGACGTTGAGCCGGCCGATCAGCACGCCCACCTCGACGGGCACGCCGGGCGTGAAGGCCGCTGGCGCGGCGGGCGGCTGGCTGGGGTCGGGCACGGCTTTCAGCTGCACCTCGAAATAGGCCACACCCTTTTCGTCGAGCACGGCGTCGGCGGCCACGCGTGACACCTTGGCGTCCAGCTTGCCGGCGGCGCTGGCGTCAGCGGCCAGCAGGCGCACCTGGGCCACCTGGCCGACGCGGACATGGCCGATGTCGGCTGGCTTGACACGCACCTGCATCAGCAGTTCCGGTGCGCTGGGCGCTACTTCTAGCAGGGGTTGGCCTGGCGCGACCACGCCTTGCAACGGAACCAGCACACGCTGCACCACCCCATCCACGGGTGACACGAGTTCACGCCCCACCACGCGCGCCTCACGGCCCGATGGGGTGCTGTTTGATGCGGTGGTCTGGCTTTCGTATTCAAGGCGCTCTGCGCCCCACTGCGCGCGGACCTTGGCATCGGCCTCGGACGCGATGGCTTCGGCTTCGGCCAGGCCGGTCGCCAGGCGTGGCAGCGACTGCTTCAGGCTGTCGAGCTCGCTCCGCTGGGCGATCAGGCGCGCCTGGGCCGCCAGGTAGTCGGCCCGCGCGCCGGCGCCATCCTTGTCCTTGTTCAAGCGCTCTTCGATGGCGTAGCGTTCCTCGCCCACCCGCAAGGTGGCCTGCAACTGCCCGATGCGAGCCTGGGCCTCGACCACCTCAGCGCGCTTGCGCTGTATGGCTTCCCGGGTGACGCGGCCGGTGGCCTGGTGTTCGCGCAGGGCGTCGCGCCAGCGCTCGGTTTCCTTGATCACCATTTCGGGCGCTTCCTGCCGCCAAGACTCTTCAAAGCGCGGCACGCCGCCCGCCAGCAAGGCTTCCACACGGGCCCGGCTGATCAGCGCGCCCAGGCGCAGTTGACGGCTGGCGCCCCGGTCAGCGCCGGGTGAGGCGCCGTCCAGACGGGCCAGCAACTGCCCCTTCTTGACGGTCTGGCCAGCGCTCACCAGCATCTCGGTCACCAGGCCGCCTTCCGGGCTCTGCACCGCCTGGATGCGGCCAGGCGGCACCAAACTGCCGCGCGCACGGACGGCCACGTCCAGTTCGGCCAGCAGGCTCCAGGCCATGGCGGTGACCAGGAACAAGAACAGCACCAGCAGCATCGCCATGACGGTCTTGCGCGGGCCGGCGTCGGGGTCGGGGCCGGCGGCAGGGCCGCTGTAGTCGCTGAAGGCCGCGCTCATGCGGCGGGCCTTGCGGTGAACCTGGCGGCGGACGGGACCGGGTTCGGTCTGGGTTCCTGCTGCAGCGGCGCGCCGCGTTCCTGCACCGGCCTGGGCGCCAGCGCTTTCAGCACCTCGTCACGCGGGCCGTCGCGGACCACGCAGCCGCCGTCCATCACCACCACGCGGTCCACCAGCGCCAGCATGGCCATGCGGTGGGTGACCACGATGATGGTGGTGTCCTTCAGCGCGCGCAGGCGCTGCATCAGCGCTTGTTCGGCGGTCGGGTCGATCATGCTGCTGGGTTCGTCCAGCAGCAGCAACTTGGGTTGCAGCAGCAGGGCGCGCGCGATGGCCACGATCTGCCGCTGGCCGCCACTCAGGCGTTCGCCGCGTTCCCCCAACTGCGTGTCCACCCCTTCGGGCAGTTGCGACACCACTTCGTCGAGGCCGGCGGTGCGCAGGGCGCGGAGCAGGGCTTCGTTGCCGGCTTGCACGCGGCCCAGTTCGATGTTTTCGCGCAGGGTGCCGTGGAACAGGATCACGTCTTGCGGCACATAGCCGATCTGGCGGCGCAGGCTCAGCGGCTGCAACAGCGTGGTGAGGTGGTCATCGACCCGCACGCTGCCGCTGGCGGGCGCGTACTGGTTGATCAGCAACTTCAGCAGCGTGCTCTTGCCCGAGCCCACCTTGCCGATGATGGCCACGCGTTCGCCGGGCTTGATCTTCAGGTTCAGCCGCTCGATGACCGGCGGGCCCTTGGGGTAGGCGAAGGCCAGGTCGCGGCATTCAATGGCGCCCCTCAGCGGCGGCGCCTGCAGGCTGGCGCTGGATTCATCCGTGGGCGCCGTCATGATCTGGTCCAGCGCCCGGTAGCTGGTTTTGCTTTGCTGCCAGCCCACCATCAGGCTGGCGATCTGGCTGATCGGCGTCAGCGCGCGGGCGGTCAGCATGCTGACCGCGATGAGCTGGCCCAGCGTCATCGCCTGCTCGTTCACCATCATGGCGCCGATGGCCACCACGGACACCCCGACGAGGGCCAGAACGGCCATGTTGATGCTGGCCACCTTGGCGGTGATCGCGCGCGTTTCCAGGCTGTTGTGGGCGATCTTCTGGGTCAGGCTTTCCCACAGGCGCCGGCCCCAGGCCTCAGCGCCCAAAGCCTTCAGCGTGTCCAGGCCGTTCATGGCTTCGAACAGCTGGGCGTTGCGCTGCGAACGGGCCTGCATCGATGTTTGTACCTTGCGGGCCAGCGGTGCGCGCGACGCCCAGGCCACGCCAAGCAGGATGAGCAGGGCCACCAGTGGCACCAAGACCAGCCCGCCACCGACCAGGGCGATGGCCGCCAAATACAGGATCATGAAAGGCAGGTCGCCCAGCACGGTGAGGGTGCGGGTGGCAAAGAATTCGCGCACGAATTCGAAGTCGCGCACGGTGTTGGCCAGCACACCGCCGCAGGCCGGGCGGTCGGCCGCGCGCAAGCGCAGGCATTGCGCGTAGACCTGGGCCGACAGCGCCACATCCATGCGCTGCGCGGCGGCCTCCAGCAAATGGCTGCGCAGCAGGCGCATGACCAGCTCAAAGCCGATCAGGATGGCGGCCCCAATGGTCAACACGCCCAAGCTGCCCATCGCGTTGTTGAGGATCACGCGGTCGTACACCGCCATGCTGTAGAACGGCATCAGCAGGCCGAAGACATTCAGCGCCAAAGTGCCGACCAGCGCCCAGCCGAAGATCCAGCGCTGGTGCTTGAAGCTGGACCAGAACCAGTCACCGGTCCGCGGCAGCGCGTTAGCCAGCGAGTCAGGCAGCGCGTTAGGCAGGCCGCGCGGGTCAGGGCGCTGTGTCTGCCTGACGCCGATCCACAGGGCCCACGGCACTTCCAGTTCCAACTCGGCGGCGGTCAGCCAGCAGCTGCCTTCAATGTCCGGCAGGTGGCATTCGTAGCGGCCGTCTTTCAGCGCCATCACCACGGCCGCGTGGCCCTCGGGGCCCAGCAGCAGGGCCGGCAGTTCGGCGGCCTGACGCGGTCGGTTCAGCGCCAAGGCGACGCCCAGCATGCCGGCCTGGCGCAGCAGCGCCAACACGGTCTCGAGAGACAGCTGGCGGCCGCCGCCGCCCAGGCCAGCCAAGGATGCACGCAGCTTGTCCGCCGGCACCTGCACGCCAATCAGGCGGCCCAGGAAAAAGACGCAGGCGGTCAGTTGCTCGGTTTGCGCGTGCATGGCCACGGTCGGCTGGCCTGGCTACTTCCTGCCTTTGCGCAGGAAGTACAGGGCCGCGCCCAGACCCACGCCCACCAGGGCGATGGAGCCCGGCTCGGGCAGGTCGACCACGGCGCAAGCCTGACCCGTGAAGGCCACGAAGAGGGCGACGGCGCCGCCGCCGGCATGCAGGAAAGACTTCATGGTTGCTTCCAACTGTTGAGGTGCGAGAACCCGGCCCAAGTCGCGGCCGACCTTGCTGGTGCCGCCTTCGCAGACGCACCGGTCCCCACACCGCTATCGGCATGCGGGCTGCGAACCTGAGTGAACCGCACGGGGCGTCGCCAACCGCTGCAGCGCGTTTGCCTGCCTACACTCGGCGCCGGTC
>JAYVBO010000228.1:0-19192 GCA_043750435.1 Betaproteobacteria bacterium
CCCAGGGCCGCAAAGCGGCGCGCAGGCCCTGCCAGCCTATCGTTTTCAACCAAGGCAGCAAGGCCGCGCCAGCGGCCACGCCCACGCCCCGGCTGAGCACTGACGCGCCCTGGCTGACGCCCGAGGACACGAAGAACTGGCCGACCTCTATCACCGCACCCAGCAACAGGCCCGCGCCCAGGGCGCGCGCAGGCAGACCACCGCTGCGGCTTTGCAGCCAAGGCAGCGCGCCTATCGGCAAGGCCATCGCCACCTCCACCACCAGTTGCAATCCGGTGAGGAACAGGCCGCGCTCCTGCGACGCCAGCCACCAGCTCCAACGGCCAGACTGCCATTTCCCGGCCAGCTCAGCCTGCGACAGCAGCAGGTCATACGGGAAGAAGCACAGCAGCAGATAGGCCACCGCGTACAGCTCCAGCAGGTGTGGCAGCAGCTTGGCACCGCCGCTGCGCCAACCCTGCGCCAGGCGGTCCAGCCAGGCCGCCAACAGCGGCGCCGTCCAGGCCCCCAACACGCTGCCGATGCACTCGGCCAGGATGTCGTTCTGCGACACCGTGCGCGCCGGGAAAAACAGTTGCGTGAATTCGACCCCCACGGCCAGGGCGCAGCACAGCAGCGCCGTCAGCACGCCGGCCAGCAGCTGCGGCAGGCCGCGCTCGTAAGCGGCGCGGGCGCCCAGAAAGGCCAACGGGGCATAAAGCACACCGTTGGCCACCCAGTCGGCCCGTGATTCCAGGCCCAGCTTCAGGAAGGGGATGTGCTGGAAGCGGGCCCAAGCCTCGTCCAGCGGCAAGGCCCGGAATTCGAGCGGCACCAGGCTGCCATAGACCACGAACACGCCGTAGGCCAGCGCCAGCCACAGCGTGGTGGCGGGGCGGTTCATGCGGCGGAGTGGCGAGGCGGCGTCACCCCTGGATGATGCCGTGCCGTGTTGCGCGCAGCGCGTTCACGCTGCGCGCAGCTTGCTCACTTCTGCTTGGTGGTGCGCAAGTCTCGCGTGCTCAGCGGCGCCACGCTCACGACCGACGAGCAAGGCGCCAAGCCAGCGCCACCGATGCGCGCACCGGTGATGTTGCGGCCTCCGTGGGCGGCGCCGCAGTAGGTGTAGGTGCTGCCAGCCAGACAGACGTCGTAGTTGTAGGACTGAGCGCCGTAGGTGTAGGTGACGGTGTTGTCAGCATTGACGGTGTAGCTGCCCACGGTCGCGGAAGGGTCCTTGGCGTCGCCTGGGCCCTGCTTGTAGTCCACCACCGGGCCGGACGACGTGCCGTTGTGCCACTCTTGCCAGACTTCGCCGCCCACGTTGGCGCAAACCATCCTGTTCGTGAGCAGCGCGGTCAGGGCCGCAGCGTCGGCGGTGCGCGCCGCGCTGCCATCGCAGGTGCAGGTGGCGGTCTGGGCCATGGCGGCGCCGGCAAAAGCCATCATCAGGCTGGCGGCAAGGGCGATTTTCTTGGTCATGTGGACCCCTTCGATGTGGGCAGCGGAATTACCACCGATGCTAAGTGAGGCCTGCAGGCCCAACAAGGCGCCGCGCACCCCCGAACCCGGGGTCGCCGGCGGCCGCAATGCACACCCGGCGCCGATTTCAAACCAATACTTCAACGCAGGCCGGATGGCCCAGAAAACCTTGCGGGCTGGCGCTGGCGCCATAGGCACCCGACTGGAAGACCACCACCAGGTCGCCTTCTTGTGCCACCGCCAGCGGCATGCGGTCGGCCAGCAAGTCCAGCGGCGTACACAACGGGCCGACGACGCTGGCCACTTCGCGTCGGCTGTCGTTCATGCGGTTGGCGATGGCCACCGGGTGGTTGCGGCGCAGCACCTGGCCGAAGTTGCCCGAGGCCGACAGGTGGTGATGCAGACCGCCATCGACAACCAGAAAAACCTGCCCGCGCGACACCTTGCGGTCAATGACGCGGGACACATAAACACCCGCTTCACCCACCAGGTAGCGGCCGAGTTCCAGCACCAGCGCGGCTTGCGGCAGCTGCTGCCGGGCGCGTTCAAGCAGACCGGCCAGCGCAGCGGCCACCGACGCCAGGTCCAGCCGCCGTTCGCCTGGGAAGTAGGGGATGCCGAAGCCGCCGCCCAGGTTCAGTGTCAGCACCGGCGAGGGCGCGTGTTCGGCCAGGCGCGTGGCCAGTTCGAAGCTCAGCGTCTGCGCCTGGGCGATGGCGTCGGCGCGCAGGTTCTGCGAGCCGGCGTACAGGTGAAAGCCTTCGAAGGCCAGGCCCAGTTGGCCGATGCGCGCCAGCAGCGCCGGCACGGCTTCGGCATCGACGCCGAAGGGTTTGGGGCCCCCGCCCATCTTCATGCCCGAACCCTTCAATTCGAAGTCGGGGTTGACGCGCACCGCCACGCGGGCTGGCCGGCCCAGGGCCTGCGAGGCCGCCGCCAGCACCGGCAGTTCGCGCGGCGATTCGACGTTCACCAGCACGCCCGCGCGCACCGCCGCCTGCAGTTCGGCGTCGCGCTTGCCCGGCCCGGCGAAGCTGATGTCGGCGGGCTGCGCACCGGCCGCCAAGGCGACCTGCAGTTCGCCGGCCGAGGCCACGTCGACACCGTCCACCAGGCCCGCCATCAGCCGCACCACCGCCGGCAGCGGGTTGGCCTTCATCGCGTAGTGCAACTGCAGACTGGCCGGCAGCGCGGCGCGCAGTTCGGCCACGCGGGCCTGCATCAGGGCGCGGTCGTAGGCGTAAAACGGCGTCTGCCCGACTTGTGCGGCCAGCGCGCTGACCGTCAACCCGCCCACCACCAGTTCACCATCACGCACAGCGAATTGGTCCATCGCGGCGTGAACCGGCGCGGCGGGTGCTGGCGGGGCGGGTGCTGGGGCCGCGCTCATCGAAAGCGGTCCACGATCAGCCGGCGGTCGAGCTTGCCGTTGGGGTTGCGCGGCAAGGTGCTGGCCGCCGCCACGATGCCGGCCGGCACCATATAGGCCGGCATCTGCAAGCGGCAAACGGCCAGCAGCGCGGTCACGTCCAGCACCGCCACGCCCGCCGGTGGCGTGGCCACCACCTGGATGGCCTGGCCCAGCGCGGCGTCGTCCACGCCGAAGGCCACGCATTCACCGACCAGGCCGCTGGCCTGCAGCACGGCTTCGACCTCGGTCGGGCTGACACGGTAGCCCGAGGTCTTGATCATCTCGTCGCGCCGGCCCACGAAGTACAGCAAGCCTTCGGCGTCGCGCCGCACGGTGTCGCCTGAAAACACGGCCACTTCGGGCAGTTGCAGGCCGCCGCCGTCGCCGATGTTGGCGCCACCGTGACCAGCCAGGCCGGCTGGCAGCGGGCGGTAGCGCTGGGCTGTCTTCTCGGCGTCGCCCCAGTAGCCCAGGCCGACCAAGGGGCCGCGGTGGACCAGTTCACCGGGCTCGTCGTCGGCGCACAGGCTGCCGTCGTCGCGCAGCACCAGCACCTCGACGCTGGGGATGGCGCGACCGATGGAATCGGGGTGGCGGTCCACTTCTTCGGGTGGCAGATAGGTTGAGCGGAAGGCCTCGGTCAGGCCGTACATCAGGAAGGGCCGGGCGCGCGGCACGCGCAGTCGGATGGCGCCCAGTGTGGCCAGCGGCATGCGCCCCCCGGTGGTGGCGAAGTAGCGCAGGTTTTCGGCGATGGCCGGCGGCCAGTCCAGCGCGGCCAGCTGCGTGTAGAGCGGCGGCACGGCCGTCAGGCCGCTGACCTTTTCGCGCTCCAGCGCCAGCAGCACGTCGCGCGGCACCAGGTGGTTGAGCAGCACCACGCGGGCCCCGGCGTGGAAGGCGGTCGTCAACTGGCTGAAGCCGGCGTCGAAGGACAGCGGCAGCACGGCCAGCAAGGTGTCGTCGGCGCGGTTGTCCAGGTAGCCGGCCACGCTGCTGGCGCCGACCACCAGGTTGCAGTGGCTGAGCACCACGCCCTTGGGCGCGCCGGTGCTGCCTGAGGTGTAGAGGATGGCCGCCATGTCGCCGTCGATGACGCGGTGGCCGGCGCGCGGCGCGCTGGCCAGCAGTTCGGCCCAGTCCAGCAGCGGCAAGGCCGGTGGCAGCGCCAGCGGCGTGGCCGAAGGCGTGGTCAGCACCAGACGGCGCAGCGCCGGCAACGTGGCCCACAGGCTTTCGAGCAGGGCCGTGCGTTCGGGCGTGCTCAGCAGCACGCAGGCGCCCGAGTCCCGCAGGATGTGCGCCACCTGCGCCGGCTTCAGCAAAGGGTTGATGGGCACGAAGACCGCCCCAGCCGCAGCGGCCGCGAAGCACAGCACCACGGTCTCGGGCCGCTTGTCCAGCCACACCGCCACACGCTGGCCGCGCTGCACGCCCTGCTGCACCAGGCCGGCGGCCACGGCCTGCACGGCCCCGGCCAGGGTGGCGTAGTCCCAGGTCAACGAGCCCGACGTGAGGGCCGGCGCCAGCGGCGTGCGCTCGGCGGCCTGCGCGATCAAGTCGGCCAGCAGGCGCGGTTCGCGCGGTCGGGCTAGGGGCTGCGTGGGCAAGCGGTCGGCGGTGCGTTTGGGGTTGGGCGGATGCGGCGGACAGGGTGGTTGCGCAGGGGACAGGCCCCAAGGCCGGCGTCCAGCAAAGCGGATTGTGGCGGCAGCTTTGCCACCCCGGGCACGGGGGGTCCGGTGCGGTGCCGTGAACCAAGTCACGGGGGTGGCCTGGCTCCCGCCCAGCGGGCCCTTCCACCCCCGGTGGCGCCGGATGTGCAACCTATACTGACCGTTAGCCTAAAAGGGGCATGGCGGTGGATGTTCTGCCTCACGTAGTACAGGTATTGGATGAAGTGCTGGCCTTGGGTGGCCGGGGCTTGGCGTTCTCGCGGCTGACGCCTTTGCTGGGCGCCGTGCCCGAGCTCGATTCCATGGCCGTGGTGGCCTTGATCACCATGCTGGAAGAGCGCCTGGGCATCGAACTGCCTGACGACGAAATCGACGCGCAGGCTTTCGCCACTGTCGGTGCGCTGGCCGATTTCGTCAGCGCCCACAGCGCTCGCTGAAGCCACCGTGGCGCTGGCGATCGAAGCGTTCATGCTGCCCGCCGGGGCCGGCCGCGACGACCGCCTGATGGCCCTGTGGCACGCCCCGGCGGGCGCCACCGAAACGCGCGGCGTGGTGCTCTACATCCACCCCTTCGCGGAAGAAATGAACAAGACGCGCCGCATGGCCGCGCTCCAGGCGCGCGCGCTGGCGGCGGCGGGCTACGGCGTGCTGCAGATCGACTTGAAAGGCTGCGGCGACAGCAGCGGCGAATTCGGCGACGCCAGCTGGCTCGACTGGATCTCAGACGTGCGCACCGCCGTGCGCTGGCTGCGCACGAAAAGCCAGGCCCCGCTGACGCTGTGGGGCCTGCGCGCCGGCTGCCTGGTGCTGGCCGACGCGGCCGCGCAGCTGCCCGACGAAGCCTGCAATTTCGTTTTCTGGCAACCCACGCCCAGCGGCGCGCCGGTGTTGCGCCAGTTTCTGCGGACGGCGGCGGCAGCGGCCTTTCTGGACGGCGGCGGCAAGGGCGTGGTCGACAGCCTGCGCAAACAACTGGCCGCCGGGCAGGCCGTCGAGGTGGGCGGCTACCGCGTGCACCCCGCGCTGGCCGCCGGGTTGGAACAGGCCCGCCTGCCGGTGCCGGCGCGCCTGGGCCGGCTGGTCTGGTTGGAAGTCAGCGCCATGGCCGGCCCGGCCGCCGGCCACCCGCCGCTGACGCCGGCCAGCATCAGCGCGTCGGCGCCGTGGCGCCTGGCCGCCAGCAGCTTTGAAGTGCGCCTGATTGCCGGCCCGCCGTTCTGGCAGACCGCCGAGATCGAAACCGCGCCGGCGCTGGTCGAGGCCACCTTGGCCGCCATGCAGCCGGCTGCTGCGACGCCCCCGTCATCCTCTGGGACATTGGTATGACGATAGATTCGGCACTGGTCGAAACCCCGCTGGTCTTTGCGCTGGGCGACGACGCGCTGGTCGGCATGCTAGCCGCACCCGCAGGCCCCGCGCACGAAACGGCGATGCTGGTGGTGGTGGGCGGCCCGCAGGTGCGCACCGGCAGCCACCGCCACTTCGTGCAACTGGCCCGCCACCTGGCCGCGCAAGGCCACGCCGTGCTGCGCTTTGATGTGCGAGGCATGGGCGACAGCAGCGGCACGCCGGCCGGTTTCGAACACCTGCACGACGACATCGCGGCGGCGGTCAGCGAACTGCAGCGCCAGCGCCCCGAGGTGCGGCGCGTGGTGCTGTGGGGCCTGTGCGACGGCGCCTCGGCGGCGCTGCTGTATGTGCAGCAAACACGCGACCCGCGCATCGGCGGCCTGGTGCTGCTGAACCCCTGGGTGCGTTCACCCGAAACCCTGGCCCGCGCCACGCTGCGCCACTACTACCTGCAGCGCCTGATGCAGCCCGGCTTCTGGCGCAAGCTGGTGGGCGGCAGCGTGGGCCTGGGCGCCGTGCGCGGCTGGTGGCACAACTTCCAGACCGCGCGCCAGCAGGTGCGGCTGGCGCGCGGCAGCGATGGCCTGCCCTTCGCCGCTCGCATGGCCGAAGGTTGGCGCGGCTTTGATGGCCCCATCCTGCTGGTGCTGTCGGGCGACGACGTCACCGCCCATGAATTCTCTGGCCATGCCGCCAGCGACAGCCACTGGCGCGGCGCGCTGGCCATGCCGCGGGTGCAGCGCGTGAACCTGCCGACGGCCGACCACACTTTTTCCAACGCCGAGGCCGGGCCGCAGGTGCTGACGCTGACGCGCGACTGGCTGCGCAGCGTTGGCCGCGCCGCCACGCGGTGAGCCTGGCGCAGGACACCCCCGTGCCCGCCAGCGCCCCAGAACGGCCAGCCGCGCCAGTTGGCGACCTGGACGCCGCCGGCACGGCGCAGTGCTGCAGCGACTTCACGGCCCTGCCCGACGCGGTGCGCGCCCTGCTCGACACGGCCGGCGCGGTCGACTTCCAGAGCAGCGCGGCCTGGTGGACGCACTTCGTGCAGACCGTCGACGTCGAAGGCGCGCGGCCGCAGTTGTGGGTCTGGCGGGCGGGAGGACGGGCAGGCGGACGGGCGGACGGGCAGGTGGTGGCGCTGTTGCCGGTGCTGCTGCACCGGCCAGCCGGCCGCGTCACGGCCTTGGGCAACTACTACACCACCCGCTATGCGCCGGTGTTGGCTGAGGGCTTGAACGTCGAGCAAGCCACTGCCGCCCTGCGCGGCCTGCTGGCCGCGCTGCTGCGTGACGAACCCGGCCTGCACACGCTGCGCTTCGAACCGCTGGCAGCCGGCTCGCTGGCCGAGACCGCGCTGCGCCACGCGCTGCAAGCCTGTGGCTGCGCGGTGTTCGGTTTCCACGCCTTCCAGAACTGGCTGCTGCCGGTGAGCAGCGGCTGGCCCGCCTACCTGGCCGCGCGTGACGGCAAGCTGCGCACAACGCTGGCGCGCATGGGCAAGCGCTTCGCGGCGCGCGGCGGCCGGCTGGAACTGGTGCAGGGCGAAACCAGCCGCCTCGACGCGGCCATTGCGGCCTACGAAAGCGTCTACGCCGCAAGCTGGAAAAAACCCGAACCGCACCCGCGCTTCATGCCCGGCCTGATCCGCGCCGCCGCGCGCAGCGGTGTGCTGCGCCTGGGCGTGGCGTGGCTGAACGAGCAGCCGGTGGCAGCCCAGGTTTGGATGGTGGCCGGTGGCCGTGCCGACATCTACAAGCTGGCCCACGACGAAGCGCGCAAAGAGACTTCCCCCGGCAGCCTGCTGACGGCCCTGCTGATGCAGCACGCCTTTGAGCAGGACCGCGTGGCGGTGGTGGACTACCTCAGCGGTGACGACGCCTACAAGCGCCTGTGGATGAGCGACGTGCGCGAACGCACCGGCCTGGTCGCCTACCGCCTGCGCCAGCCGCGCGGCCTGCTGGGCGCGGCGCGCGAAGTGGTGGGCCGCGGGCTGAGGGCCCTGCGCGCAGGGCGCAAGGGCCACGCCACGCCATGACCACCGTCAGCGTCATCATCCCCAGCTACAACTGCGCGCCCTACATCGCGCAGACCCTGGCCAGCGTGCTGGCCCAACCCGTTGAAGGCCTGGAGGTGCTGCTGGTGGACGACGGCTCCAGCGACAACACGGTGGCCATTGCGCAGGGCTTGAACGACCCGCGTCTGCGCGTCATCCAGCTGGCCAACGGCGGCGTGTGCAAGGCGCGCAACCGCGGCATTGCCGAGGCCCGCGGGCGTTTCATCTGCCTGCTTGACCATGACGACTGGTGGCTGCCGCACAAGCTGCCGCGCCAGCTGGAAGAAATGGCCCGCCACCCCGAAGCGGGCGTCGTCTTCAGCAGCTTCCAGCGCTGGTTTCCAAATGGCCCCGGCGGCACGTTTCCAGCGCCCGAGGGCATTGACGTCAACGCCACGCCCGACGACACCGACCCCGACTTTTCGGGCTGGATCCACCACCAGTTCCTGCTGGACTGCTGGATGCTGACCAGCACCTCGATGTTCAGGCGCGAGGTCTTCGAGCGCTGCGGCACCTTCGACGAAAGCCTGCCCTTCAGCGAAGACTGGGACCTGTGGCTGCGCGTGGCGCGCGAATTTCAATTCGTGCAACTGCGCCGCCCGACCACGCTCTACCGCATGCACGCCAGCCAAGGCAGTGGCATCCACCGGCCGGTGGACTACCGCACGCGGCTGCTGGAAAGCACCGCTGCGCTACACGGCTTGGCCAGCCGCGACGGCCGCGCCATCACGCGGCAGCAGTTCCGCCACCAACTGGCGCGCTACCAGGCTGATTTCGCACGCGGCGAGCTGGGCGCTGGGCGGCTGGGCAGTGCCTTGGCCACCTATGGCCAGGCCTGGCTGAAGCACCCGCTGCGCTGGAAGTACCCGGTGTACCTGCTGGCGGTGCTGGGCGGCTGGCGCGGCCGGGAACTTGGCCGATGAACCCCAACCCCGGCAACCGGCAACCCGCACCCGGCACGGCGATGAAGCCCGAGCTGTCGCTGTATTTGGACGCCGTGCGCTTCGTGGCCGCGCTGGTGGTGTTCTTGTCGCACTTTGCCCTGCACCGCTTGAGTGGCGGCTTCCTGTGGCAGCTGAACGCCTACGGCCACGAAGCGGTCACGGTGTTCTTCGTGCTGTCGGGTTTCGTCATCGCCTACGCCACCGACACGCGCGAACGCGATGCCCGCAGCTACGCCATCAGCCGCTTGTCGCGCATGTATTCGGTGGTGCTGCCGGCGGTGCTGCTGACCGTGGTGCTGGACCTCATCGGCAGCCACTGGCGGCCTGACGTCTACAGCGCCGAGTGGGGCTTTGCCAACGACTGGACTTTCGCCCGCCTGTTCGCCGCGCTGACCTTCACCAACGAGATCTGGGGCCAGCATATGGCCCTGGGCTCGAATGCCGCCTATTGGTCGATGGGCTACGAAGTGCCCTACTACCTGATCTTCGGCGTGGCCCTGTTCGCGCCGCGGCGCTGGCGCGTGGCGGCGGTGCTGGCCGCGCTGCTGCTGGCCGGGCCGGCCATCGTGGTGTCGCTGCCGCTGTGGCTGGGCGGCGTGGCTGCCTACCACCTCTGCAAGCGCGACTGGGTGTCGGCGCGCACCGGGCTGTGGCTGTTCTTCGGCTCGGCGGCGGCCTGGGCGGCGTACGAAGCGCTGGCCTGGACCTGGGGCCGTCCGCTGGTGGCTGGCGGCGTCTACCTCAGGCGCGGTGAGGTGCTGCAGGACGCCATCATCGGCCCGCTGTTCATGGTCAACCTCATCGGCTTCAACGCCGCTGCGAAAACGCTGGGACCTGGGCTGCTGCGCCACCGCAGCGCCGTGCGCTGGGCGGCCGGCGCTTCGTTCACGCTCTACCTGTGCCACCTGCCCATTGCGCAGTTCCTTCTGGCCTGCCTGCCCTGGCCGGCCGCCGACACGCGCAGCCACCTGCTGGTCTTCACCGGCACACTGGCCGTGGTGTTCGTGCTGGCCGAATTCACGGAAAGGCGCAAGCAAGCCTGGCGCAAGGGCTTTGAGTTCCTGCACGATCGCCTGACTAGACGTTGGTTCACTCGCTGAACATCTCGGCCACAACAACCCGCCTGCCCCGCCATGACGACCCAGCCATCGCCTTTCCTGCGCGCCACTTCACCACCCCGCTGGTCGGTCGGCCTGGCCATCGGCCTGGCCGTGGCCGCCTTCCACTGGGCCCACGGCATGGCGCTGACCCACAGCGTGCTGTTGCAGTCCTTCAACTGGGTCTTTGACTTCGACTCGTCGCGCTTCGTTGGCGGCTGGTGCACGGCCGGCGCCGATGTGGCCCGCGACATGGACTTGTCCTTCATCGCCCGCCATGCGCTGAGCCTGGCCACGCGCCCGGCCTGCCTGGCTCTGCTGCCCCTGGCAGGCAGCCCCGAGCTGGCCCTGATGGCCCTGACCGCGCTGTGTGCGGGCGCCGCCGCAGCCTTGGCCTACGGCCTGGCTGCCGCCTTTTGCGCAGCCGAATTCGACCGCGTGCTGTTGGCGCTGGGCTCTGCCGTTTCGGTGCACCCGCTGCTGCTGGGCATCATTCCCGAAACCTACGGCTTCGCCTTGATGGGCATCGCCCTGCACTGGGTCTTGCTGGCGCATGGCCAGGCCGACCCCTTGCGCCCTGGCGCCTGGGCCCGGCTGTCGCTCTTCCTCAACCTGGGCTTCACCGTCACCAACGCGGTGCTGAACGTGTTGTCTTCAGCGGTGCTGGCCTGGCGGCGCACAAGCTGGAAACGCTGGCTGGTGCTGGAGACCCGCAGCTGGTTGATCGCCGGCGGCGCGCTGGCCCTGGTGCTGGTGGCCACGGCCGCGCTGTACACGCCTGTGCTGCTGACCCAGCTGGACGCGGCGCCGAAAAGCGTGTGGTGGACGGTCAATATCAACCGCGGCGAACCGGCCTCGTTGCTGATGGTGGTGGTGACCTTCGTGTTTTTCAGCTTCGTGGCGCCGGTGCTGTCCACCTTGGCCCTGCCCGCGCCCGACCTGCACGCCATGCTCGATTTCCGCGCCTTCCAGTTCAGCCCGGCGGGCTGGGCCGCGTTGGCGATGTGGATGCTGGCAATGGCCGTTGGCGTGCGCCTGGCCTGGCGCGATGCCATGCTGCGGCGCCTGTTGGCGGTGGCCGGCCTGTGGCTGCTGATGAATATCGCGCTGCACGCCTACTGGCAGTACCGCGGCAGCATCTACCTGTACGGCGCCCACACCAGCTTCGCCTTGTTCGCCGTGCTGGCGATGGGCTACGGCTGCGCCTTGCAACGCTACGCCGTTGGCCGGGTGCGGCTGTTTGCCGTGCTGCTACTGGCCTTGACCGCTATCAACAACGGCGGCGCCTACGTGGCCATGTTCCACTTCCTGCGCCAGCAGACTTAGACCCGTTGAGCCCTCAAACCCCGCCTGAACACCTGAGATGAACGCCACCCACACCCCATCGGACATGGCCGGTCTGGCCCGTGCGCTGTACACCAGCGGCTCGCTGGTGATGCGTGCCATGCAGCACTACCGGCCGCGCATCTCGCCCTTTCACCTGCTGGTGCAGGCCGTGCCGCCTGGCAGCCGCGTGCTCGACATCGGCTGTGGTGGCGGCCTGTTCCTGGGCTTGCTGGCCCACACCGGACGCATCCAGCGCGGCACAGGCATAGACACCAGCGGCCACGCCATTGCAGTGGCCCAAGCCATGACGGCAGGCTTGCCCGCCGGCCACGGCCTGCGCTTCGAAGCGCGCAGTGCCGCCCTGCCCTTGCCCGACGAGGGCTACGACGTGGTGGCCCTGCTCGACGTGATGCACCACATCCCGCCCGAGCAGCAGCGCGGCGTGTTGCAGCAGGCCCTGCAGCGTGTGCAGCCGGGCGGCCTGCTCATCTACAAGGACATGGTGCTGCGGCCCTGGTGGCGCGCATGGGCCAACCGCCTGCACGACCTGGTGCTTGCCCGCCAGTGGATCCACTACCTGCCGCTGGGCCAGGCCATCGTGTGGGCGCAGGCTGCGGGTTGCAGCGTCGTCGAGCAGCGCACGGTGAACATGCTTTGGTACGGCCACGAACTGGTGCTGCTGCGGGCGCCGGCGCGCGGCGCAACGGCGGGCACGCCCGTTAACGCACCGAGTACGCCAGCGCCGTGACCAGCACCATGGCCAGCACTGTGGTGCGGCTGCCGGTGTCGCGCAAGGCGAAGACGATGGGGTCGTCGTGCATCTCGCCGCGCGCGGTCTTGATCCAAAGCCTGCCGAACCAGTAGATCAGCCCAACCGCCACCAGCCACAGAATTTGTGGGTGGGCAAACCGCGCGGCGGTCTCGGGCAAGGCCACGTACAGGCCGAAGACGACGATGGCGCAAATGCTGGCGCTGGCGCCGAAAGGCCAGAGCACCACCAGGTCGGCCACCCGGTAGTCGCGGCCGCGCGCGGCCAAGCGCCCCTGCTGCTGCAGGCTGACCAGTTCGGCACAACGCTTGACCAAAGCCAGGCTGAAAAAGGTGAAGACGCTGAAGGCCAGCAACCACGGCGACAGGTCGATGCCGGTGGCCACCGCGCCGGCCAGCACCCGGTAGGTGTAGAGCAGGGCCAGCATCAGCACGTCGATCAGCACATAGGATTTCAGCACCCAGCTGTAGCTGGTGGTCAGCACCACATAGCCCAGCAGCACCACGCACACAGCGGGCGACACCCGCAGCGACACCAGCAGCCCGGCCAACACCAGGCCCGCAGCAGCCAGCACGCCCTGCAGCACGCCGATGCGCCCGCTGGCGAATGCGCGTTCGCATTTGCGCGGATGCTGCCGGTCGCTTTCCAGGTCCCACAAGTCGTTCATCACGTAGGTGCCTGAGGCCACCAGCGAGAAGCCGATGAAGGTCAGCGCCACCGCCCACACTTTGTGGAAGTCGGTGAACGCGAAGGCGGTAAAGAGCGGCACAAAGAGCAGCAGGTTCTTGATCCACTGGTGCACGCGCAGCGCCTTCAGCCACAGCTTCCAGCCGGCTGGCGGCTGACCGAATTCAGCTTCCACCCGCACCCCAGGGCGCACCAGGGCGGCCAGCGCTGCCGGCACCCCGGCGAACACCACGGACGCGCTGGCGCGCCAGATCGGCAGGTCGGCCCTGCTGTCACCGGCATAGACGAATTCAGAGCCGACTGCCGCGCGGATGGCGGCCAGCTTCTTCTCGCTCTTGAGGTTGGTGTTTTCGTCGGTGGCCAGCACCAGGTCGAAGAGTTGCAGATGGGCCGCCACCGCTTCGGCGATGCTGCGGTGGGCGGCGGTGGCCAGCACCACGTGGCGGCCGTTGGCGCGCTGCTGCGCCACCCAGGCCAGCAGGTCTTTGCGCCAAGGCAGCGTGGCCACGTTCAGCGTCACGCGCTCGGCCACGCGGGCCTTCAGCACCAAGGCGCCCGCCAATACCCACAGCACCACCGGGAAGATGTAGAGCGGGTTGCGCTTGAGCAGCACCAGCACCGACTCATACAGGGTGTCGGTGTAGGTCAGGGTGCCGTCAAGGTCGAGTACGAGGGGCGGCATGGCTTCCGTTCGCAATGGGTTCGTGCGCATTCTGGGTCATGTGGTTGCGCTATTTGGCGGTCAACAGCGATGCATTTCGTGGCTTGAGCCACGCGGGCCGAACCTAGACTGATTGTTGAAACCACCTCGGCCTGCCAGCGACCATGTCCACGCCCATCCATCTGCACCAGATTGCCTATTCAGCCGCCAGCCGCGCGCAAATTCCGCCGGGCTGGCTGGTGCTGGACAACGACGAGAACCCGCGGCCGGACTGGTACGAATACGGGCCCATTCGTCATTACCTGTTGACACAAACCTTGGATGAAGACGCCTGCTACGGCTTCTTCTCGCCCAAGTTCTGCAGCAAGACCCAGCTCAACCTGGGCGAGGTGCAGGCCTTCGTGCAGGCCCATGCCGCCAGTACTGACGTCTTCCTGTTTTCGCCCCAGCCCGATATGGGCGCCTTCTTCCTCAACGTCTTCGAGCAGGGCGAAACCTTCGACCCCGGCCTGATCGCCGCCTACAGCGCCTTTCTCGACCACATCGGCCGGCCAGCCCCGTTGCGCCAACTGGTGATGGATTCTCGCCAGACCGTGTTCTCGAACTACTTCATCGCGCGGCCCGCCTTTTGGCGCGAATGGCTGAAGTTGAACGAGGCGATGTTTGCCATTTGCGAAACGCCGGCTACACCACTGGAAGTGGAACTGCAGGCCGGGCTGACCCACGCCACCAGTTACCCCGGCCCGGGCGGCCCGGCGCAGCGCAAGGTCTTCCTGATGGAACGCGCGGCTTCACTGCTGCTGGCCACCCAAGCGCAATGGCGCACGCGGGCCCACAACCCCTACGGCTTCGGCTGGTCCATGTCACGCTTGCGCGAACATCCCACCGAGGCCTACATCAGTGACGCGCTGAAAATGGCCTGGCGCGACCAACGCTACCCACAGTACCTACAGGCGTTCATGACGGTGCGGGAGCGGTTTCAGGGTGGCGCACGTTGACCTCAACGCAGTCGGGCCTGAACCGCATACTGGGGAAAACGCATGCTCGAGAGCGCCCCCAGCAGCATGAAGTTCAGCAGTTTCAGCCGCCACGCGTACTTGATTCCATTGATACCTTCGATCCGCAACACCTCAGCGCCGGCTGACTCCACCAGCCCGCAAACGGATGCGCGCGTAAAAAATCTAAGGTGCGTGCGATCAAGCACGCCTTGAGCTTGATACTCCCAACGGTCCCGCACAACCAAATCCTTCACGACCTCGGAAAAGCGAACGTTGGGGATGGAAATGACCAAATAGCCGCCTGGCACCAGCAATCGAGTCAATCGAGTCAATGTGTCCCATGGATCAACGAGATGCTCCAGCACATCGTTGAAAACCAAGCAGTCAAAACTGCCCTGTGCAAACGGCAAGGAACTGCTTTCAATATCCGTGGTCAACACTTCGTCCAACTTTTCACGTGCTTGCGCGGCCTGACTGGGAACGAACTCGATACCGGTGTAGCGGCAAGTTTGCCTGGCTTTGACCATTGCACCAAAGGCACCCGTTCCGCATCCCACCTCCAAGATATTGCGGACCTCGGGCGGCACGAAGGGCAGCATTTCCCGTCGTTCATTGTGAAAATATTGGACAGTCTTGGCCTCGTAGCCATCAGGGGTTGTGTCAGTCATGTTCGTTGGCAAACCTGCAGGTGAAGATGGTTTCAGAACTTTCGCGGCAACAATTGCGCGTTTCGGACTCATCGCTTGCGAATTCGGCCCACCACTTCTTCGTACAGCGAAAGGCTGCGCGCTCGCGCGGTGAACCACAGCAACGCTGGGTACAACATCGCCCCAACCAGGATGAGCACCACCAGGCGCACAACCGGCAATTGCCCGGCCATCAAGTAGGCGACGGCGGCCATGATCAAGCCCAGGGCCACAGAGGCCAAAGCCCACGGGCGCAGGTCCAGCAGCAGGGCTCGAAAACTAACCTTGGCTTGCCGGGCTGCCACATAGACCGAAGTCAATAGCGATGCAATTCCAACTGCGGCGTAGGCAACTGCCACGGCCGTAATGTCGTACTGGGCTCCGAACCAAAGTGCAACAGCATAGGCCAGCGTGCTGACCATGGTGATGCGCAGCATGAGATCCGCGCGCCCAAGAGACATGAGCATCGTGCTGGCTGTGAATGCGACCGACATCACGCTCATCAGCAGGCAAAGTACCTGGAAGGGCACAACGGAAGGTGTCCACTGCGCACCGAACACCAAAGGCACGAGGTCCGGCGCCACAACGATGGCGCCGGCCATGGTGGGCCACGCCAGGACGGCAATCGCCGAATTGGCCTTGAACCACGCCGCACACATGGCTTCCCGGTTGTCCTTCAACGCCGAAAGCGTAGGGAACAACACGCGCACGATGACCGAACTGATTTGGTACACCACGACGCCGGTCATCCCGGAGGCCATGCCGTAGAAGCCCACGGCAGCGGCGCCAAGCACGCGCCCGATGATCAGGACCGGCAGGTTGCGGCCGATGAACTCAATGAAGTTGTTGGCCAGCAGGCTGTTCGAGAAATGCAGCAGCGGGCGCACATCTTCAAATTTGAAATGCCATTGCGGCAGCCAGCGCGAATATTTCAGCATCATGGCGCCGGTGACCAGATTGCCGACCAACGGTTGCAGTGCCAGCGCCCACACACCCATGCCAGCCGCCGAAGCCGCCACGGCCGTAATGGCGGCGGCCACGCTGCCTACGACCTGTGCGGTGGTCAACTGCTGGAACTGCAGGCGTTGGGTCAGCAAAGAACCAGGAACCACCATGGCCGCACTGATCAGCATGTTGATGGCAAGCGGCCCCAACAGCGGCGTGATGCCCTCGGCCTGGAAGTACAACTCCACAACCGGACCACTCGCGATCAGCACCAAGCCCACCACCGCACCAATAGCGAGGTTGGCCCAGAAGCAACTGTTCAGCAGCGCGGGCTTGGTGGCCTGCTGCTGCACGATAGCCGAGCCAAAACCGAAAGCCGCGAACAGCTGCGCCAATTCCGCAGCCAGATAGGTCATGGTGAAAAGGCCGAAGTCCGATGGCGCCAGCAGACGAGCCAGCATCACTGAAGTGCCGAACGAGACCGCCAAACGGACCATTTGGCCGCTGCCCAGCCAGGCCACACCGCGAACGGCCTTGCCGCCGAGGTCCTGGCTCAAAGCAGGCTCCTGAAGGTGCACGGCGTCATCGGTTGGCCAACAGCACCGCCTAGGGTCTCGGTCAAGGTGTGGCCAGTGTCGACGTGAACGCTAGCCGCTGATCCGCGGGCAACACGTCCTTCAAATAGGCGTCAATCATTCCGCCCTTGTTCTTTGACACGAAATGCAGGCATGAAAACTTGAACCGCTGCCAGGCCGTCAGCCCGCCCGCGTTGCGCAGTTCGTCCGGATACATCATGAACCAGGTCATCCAGACCTTCAGCGCCAGGCGCTTGGCGAAGTACATGGCCGCCATGTCCTCCACACCCACATTGCCGTCCTTCAGCAGCGCGGGCAATTCGTTGTTCTGCAACAGGCCCAACACTTTGCGCGCCGCATGCACACGAAAGAAGTAGGCCCCGCCCTGGCAGTATTCGAAGTCGACGAAATGTCCGTCGCCGATGAAGTCGGCGTCGCTGCGCTCAACGGCGCGGAAGATGCGGTTGTTGAAAAAGAAAACGTCGGAGTCAACCCGCGCCACGATGTCGTCCTCGTGCGCACCTTCTATGGCCAAGGCGTAGGCCTTCCAGATCCAACTGATCTGCTCTGCGCCCCAGCCCATGCTCTTGGGCCAGGGGATGACGCGCAGACCCGGGATCAACGCGCGCAGCACATCGGCCTGCGCCTCTGAAATGGGCATATCGTTGTCATTGAAGACCAGCACCTCGTACTTCACGTCTTTCACAGTTTCAACCAGGCTGTGCAACGCGCAGTAGAGGTAGGCGAAGTAGGAATGGCAGCTGAAATAGCAAAGGCGAAAGGTTGGCTGCCGCGCCGGCTCGCTTCTCAGCAGTTGGCTGCGCTGCCACGTCTGCAGCAGAAACGGCGGCGCCTGCCGCACGCGGATGGGAAGCTGAAAAGCGGGGGCTTTCGACATGGACAGTTTCATTTCCTGCTGGGGCTTGCGGGCGGTCGAGCGCGAGGTGGGGGGCGAGGCTGCGGGCGCGGTGACGGTAGCGGTAGCCCGCCAACGGCTTGCTTGGCCGTCACGCCAGTCGCCGCCACGCTGTGGTTGATGAGGTACAGCGCTACCGCTGTCATGGCCATCACGTTGTAGGGCAAGTCGAAGTAGGCCATGCTCAGGAAGGCCCCAGACACGGCAAATCCAATCATGCTGGCGTGCACCATGCCGCCCAGATCGGCGGCCCATTTCAACTCAGGCGTGGCAAGGCCGGCGCGAATCATGCGCTTGGCGTTGACCCAGGTCGTCACACCGATCAGCAGGAAGACGACCAACCCGATGAAGCCCTGTTCGCCCATCAGCTGGAAGTAGATGCTGTGGGCCACGAAGATCATTCGGGGATTGGGCGCGTACTTGGCGAAGATCCACGGCACGGTCAGCCGAAAGCCGCCGCCGGTGATGCGGTCTGTGGCCACGTTCCAGGCCAACCACCACGAATTGATGCGGCCTTGCGCCGACGCGTCTTCTTCATAGCTCTTGATGGTGTCCATGCGGCTCCACCATTCATCGGGCATGGCCGCCAGGATGACCGCCATGCCGATCACGATGATCAAACCGAAGCGGAACTTCTTGTCGTTCTTCAGCCAGAAGAAAAAGAGCATGGCGACCAGACCCAGCAGCGCACCGCGCGAGTGCGACACCACGATGGAGATCGCCAGCAGCCCCATGCTGATGCCCAGCCCTCGCCGCAGCCACTTGCTGACGGCCTGCTGCTGCAGATAACGAATGAAAGGCAACACCATGATCTCGGCCAGCGCGAGTTCGTTGTTACCGCCGATGAAGCCGCCGGGGCCGATGATGATGAACTGTCCACCGGTCATGATGGAAAAGAGCCCACCTTTGATGCCGTAAAAACCGATGGCGACCACGTTGGCCCAGATGAAGACGTTCAGCTTTTCGCGCGTGTCGATCAGGGCGAGGGTGACGAACAGCATCGCGAAGATCTTGATCGAGCGTTCCCACAGGTCGAAGCTGAGATCGGGCTCAAACGCGAAGGGCTGTGCGATGGTCATCCAGATGGAAAGCGCCAGGGTCAGCATCACGGCGGCATTGTCGAAAGGGTTGCGCCTTTCCTTGGTCACCAGCAGGCCCAGCAACGTGCAACCGGCCATGGCCATGCCCACCGGCCAACCCGCGGCCGCATAGCCGAACTGCTGGTGAGGGCTGCCCAGGCTGATCACCGCCCAAAGTATGGCGCCCACCCAGGGATAGCGCAGCGACCACACGCAGCCGCCCACCAGCAGGATCAGGATGATCAGGTCACGCACGGGTGCACCCGGATGTCGAAGACGCGGCCCGCGCACGCTCGGCGCGTTCGGCCAGTTGCCGGAACAAGGTCACCTGCGCCTGGCTCGTCTCTGCCCAGCTGAAGCCTTCGGCATAGTCCCGCACGGCTTGCGGCGCTTGCGGCGCAGCCAGCAAGCGCTGCACCCCCGCAGCCAACGCCGCGCCGCTGCGTTCGTCCACCAGCACGCCGGCTTCGGGGCGTGCCACCACCTCGGGCGTGCCCCAGATGTTGGTGGCTACCACCGGCGTTCCGCAGGCCATGGCCTCCAGCAGCACATTGG
>JAYVBO010000229.1:0-3846 GCA_043750435.1 Betaproteobacteria bacterium
CGCAGCGCGTTTTGACCGATCTGGCGCTGTGGACCCAACAGGCCGCGCAGCGCGCTGCTGCGCCTTGATCAGCCCGCCGCAGCCACCCGCCGCCGCAGCCACGGGCTGACGCGGTAGCGCTCGCCGCGGTACTGCGCGTCCAGTGCGTCCAGCAAGCTCACCACGCTACCCACGTCCCAGCGCGCCAGCCACTCGAAAGGCCCGGCCGGGTAGCTGACGCCCAGCTTCATCGCGGCGTCGGCACCGGCGGGGTCGCAGACGCCTTGCAGCACGGCGTCGGCCGCTTCGTTGATCAACATGGCCACGGTGCGGGCCACCACCAGGCCGGGCGTGTCGGTCACGGCCAGGGGCGTGTAGCCCAGCGCGGCCAGCCAGGCCAGCGCCTGCGTGTGCCAGGCGGCACAGGCGCTATCGGCCACCGCGCAGGCCAGGGCGGTGCCGGGCGCGGACGGCAGCGCCACCGGACGGTCGAAGACAGCGGTGTCGGCGGCGCCGCTGGCGGCGGCCACAGCGCCTGCCGTCCGGCCGTCGGTCAAGACCAGCCGCGCACCGTCGATGGACAGGCCCGTCCAGTCGCTGTCGCGTTGGCGCGCGGGCCCCCAGCCTTGCGCGGCCAGCGCCCGCGTGGCGGCGGCTTCCAAGGCGTCGGCGATGGCGCCGTTGCCGTGTACCGTCACTTCGCGGGCGGTGGCGGGTGCCTCGTGCACCGCCACCGGCAAGGCCGGTGCGCCGGCCGGGTGGTGGTAGAAACCGCGCCCGCTTTTGCGGCCCAGCAGTCCGCCGTCGACCATCTCGCGCTGCAGGCCGCTGGGCACGTAGCGCTTGTCGTAGAAATTGGCGGCGTAGACCGAATTCGTCACCGCGAAATTGGTGTCGTGGCCGATCAGGTCCATCAGCTCGCAAGGCCCCAGGCGGAAGCCGGCCGCGCGCAGGCAGGCGTCCAGCACAGCCGGTGTGGCGGCTTGTTCCTGCAGCAGTGCCCACGCTTCGGCGTAATAGGGACGCGCAATGCGGTTGACGATGAAGCCCGGCGTGCTCAGCGTGTGCACCGGCACTTTGCCCCAGGCCTTGCTCAGGTCGAAGATGGCAGCGGCCACGGCGGCATCGGTGTGCAGCCCACTGACCACTTCCACCAGCTTCATCAGCGGCACCGGGTTGAAGAAATGCATGCCGACCAAGCGCCCCGGCTGGGCCAGGCCATTCGCAATGGCGGTGACGCTGATGGAACTGGTGTTGGTGGCCAGCACGCAGACCGGGCTGACGAGGCCTTCCAATTGCTGAAAGAGCGCGCGCTTGGCGGCCAAGTCCTCAACGATGGCCTCGACCACCAGCGCCACGCTGGCGGCTTCGGCCAGCGTGGGGATGGGCGTGATGCGGGCCAGCGCCGCGCGAGCCGCGTCGGCCTCCAGCCGGCCCTTGCTGACCAGGCCATCGAAGGTTGCGCCCAGCTTGTTCCTGGCCTGCGCCGCTGCGCCGTCACGCGCATCGAACAACAGCACCGCGTGGCCGGCCTGCGCGGCCACTTGCGCAATGCCTGCACCCATGATGCCGGCGCCGATGACCAGCACCGGGCTGCCTTCGAGTTTCAGTTCAGTCATTGCGGTATCCAGTTGGCCGGGCGTTTGCCCAGGAAGGCGGCGAAGCCTTCGCGTGCCTCGGTGCTGCCGCGCACGCGGCTGATGGTTTGCGCGGTCAGTTCGATGACGGCCGGCGTGATGGGCCCGACGGCCAGTTGCGCGAAAAGCTGTTTGATTTCGGCCTGCGCGCCCGGACCACCGGTCAGCAGCGCGGTGACGGTGGCGTCCACCGCGGCGTCCAGTTCGTCCAGCGCCACCACCTTCTGCACCAGCCCCAGCGCCAGCGCTTCGGCGGCGTTGATGCGCTCGGTGGTCAGCGCCAGACGCTGGGCCTGGCGCTTGCCCACCGCATTCGTCACATAAGGCCCGATAACGGCCGGCAGGATGCCGAACTTGGCCTCGCTGACGGCGAAGCTGGCGTTGTCGGCAGCAATCGCGATGTCGCAGGCGCAGGCCAGGCCCACGCCGCCGCCCAGCGCCGCACCCTGCACCCGCGCCACGACGGGCTTGGGCGCGCTGGCGATGCGCGCCAGCATGCCGGCGAAGCGCCGCGCGTCTTGCAGGTTCCAGTCTTGCGACGCGGTGCTGGCGCGCTGCATCCATTGCAGGTCGGCGCCGGCGCTGAAATGCTTGCCCTCGCCGGCCAGCACGATCACGCGCACGGCCGGGTCGGCAATCAGGTGGGCGAAGGCCGCGTCCAGTTCGCCGATCATGGTTTCGTCGAAAGCATTGAAAACGGCGGGTCGGGCCATCGTCAATTGCGCCACACCGGGCGCGCGGTTCGTGATGACCAGGGTGGTGTAGAGGCCCATCAATACGTCTCCAAATGAAGACGGCCTTCGCGTTTCATCGCGGCGCCCACCGTGTCCCAGTCCAGCCCGGCGTGTTGCGCCACGTCGCGCAGCGCCAGCACCACGCCTTCTTCCATTGCCTTCAGGCCACAAACATAGAAAAACGCGTTGGGGTCGGCCAGCAACGGCGCCAGGTCGGCGGCGCGTTCGCGCATGGCGTCCTGCACATAGCGCTTGGGTGCGCCGCCTTCACCTTTGTTCATGCGGCTGAACGCGAAGTTGACGTCGATGAAGTCTTTCGGCAGGCTTTGCAGCGGGCCGAAATAGGGCAGTTCTTCCTGGGTGCGCGCACCGAAGAACAGCATCAATTTGCCGCCTTCGAATTTGCCCGAACTGCGCAAACGCCGACGCCATTCCGTCATCGCGCGCATCGGTGCCGAACCGGTGCCGGTGCAGATCATCACGAGGTGGCTCTTCGGGTGATTCGGCATCAAAAAGCTGCTGCCGAAAGGACCGATGACCTGCACCGTGTCGCCCACCTTCAAGTCGCAGATGAAGTTGCTGGCCACACCGCGCACCGGCTTGCCGCCGTGGTCTTCCAGCACGCGCTTGATGGTCAGGCTCAGGTTGTTGTAGCCCGGCCGCTCGCCGTTGCGCGGGCTGGCCACGCTGTACTGCCGCGCGTGGTGGGCGCGGCCATTGGCGTCGGCGCCCGGCGGCACGACGGCGATGCTCTGACCTTCCAGCACCGGGAAGGGCAGGGCGCCGAAGTCCAGCACGATGTGGTGGGTGTCGTAGTCGCTGCCGGCTGTTTTGCCGACTTCGGTGACCCGCACATTGCCGGTGACGGTGGCGGTGATGGTCTTCTCGGCGGCCTTCGGGCCGTAGAGATTCGTGTACGCGTGCGCGGCCGACCAGGGCGGCAGCGTGGCACCGAAAGCGGCGCTGTTGAAGACCGCTGCACCGGCTGCAGCTTCAGTCGAAACCAGCGTGGGCTCGACGGCTTCGGCCGCGACTTCAGCACCGGCTTCGGCCAGCAATTGCTCACGCGGCAATTCGGCGGGCAAAGACTCCCAGCCGAACTGTTCCTGCAGGCTGTAAACCCGAACGCTCGGCATGCTGCGGTAGTTGTCGATGCTGCCGGTGGGGCAGGGCGAAATGCAGGCGTTGCACCAGTTGCAGATGCTGGCGTCGACCACGTAATTCGCCGAGTCGTGCGTGATGGCGCCCACCGGGCACATCGTCTCGCAGGTGTTGCAGCGTATGCAGATTTCGGGGTCGATCAGGTGCTGTTTGATGAGCGTCATCACGCAAATCTAACGTACTCGAAGTCAACGGGCTGGCGGTTGATGCCCATCACCGGTGGCGCGATCCAGTTGGCAAACTTGCCCGGCTCGACGACGCGGCCCATCAGGTTGGCCACGAAGGCGCGGTCGCCACCACTGGGCAGCCAGCGGTCTTCATTGGCTTTCCATTCG
>JAYVBO010000230.1:0-1619 GCA_043750435.1 Betaproteobacteria bacterium
TGGGCTACGAAGGCCCCGAGGACCCAGCCTCGTCTGCCGGTGCGCGCTTGCGGGGCGAGCCGGTGCTGCTCAGCGAGATGATCCGCAACCTGGTCGACAACGCCCTGCAGTACACGCCGCAGGGCGGCACGGTGACGGCCCGCGTGCTGCCCGACCCCTTGGGGACGCATGTGGTGGTGCAGGTCGAAGACACCGGCCCGGGCATCGCACCAGCAGAGCGCGAGGCGGTGTTCCGGCCCTTCTACCGCGCTTTAGCCACCCAGGTGGACGGCAGCGGCCTGGGTCTGGCCATCGTGCTGGAAGTGGCGCAACGCCATGGGGCTGAGGTCACGGTGAACGACGCCCGGCCGCGCAGCGGGGACACGGCCCACGCGCCGGGTACGCTGATCACGGTGCGCATCCCGTTGCCGGCGCAGACAGCGCAGACGGCGCAGGCAACGCCTGCCGCCTAGCTTTGCATCAAGCGGCGGCTGCGGGCCACCGACATCAGGATGCCCAGCCCCAGGCCCAGCGACACCATGGCCGTGCCGCCATAGCTGATGAAGGGCAAGGGCACGCCCACCACCGGCAAGATGCCGCTGACCATGCCCATGTTGACGAAGGCGTAGGTGAAGAAGCTCAGCGTCACCGCGCCGGCCAGCAGGCGCGTGAAGACAGTGGGCGCTTCTGCGGCAATCATCAGGCCGCGAAAGATCAGGAAGATGAAGCTGCAGATCAGCAGCAGCACCCCGGCCAGCCCGAATTCTTCGCTGAAAGCCGCAAAGATGAAGTCGGTGGTGCGTTCGGGGATGAACTCCAGGTGGGTCTGCGTGCCCTGCATGAAGCCCTTGCCCGACAGCCCGCCCGAGCCGATGGCGATCATGCCCTGGATGATGTGAAAGCCCTTGCCCAGCGGGTCGGTGGTGGGGTCCAGCAGCGTGCAGACGCGGTGCTGCTGGTAGTCGCGCAGGAACGGCCATTTGACGCCAGGTTCGCAGATGCGGTCGGCCGTCAGCACGATGGCTGCGATGGCGATGGCGCCGGTCACCAGCACCGGCACCACCAGCTTCCAGGACAGGCCGGCGAAGAACATCACGTACAAGCCGCTGGCCAGGATCAACAGCGAGGTGCCCAGGTCAGGTTGCTTGGCAACGATGGCCACCGGCACCAGCAAGATCACCGCCGCGATCAGGAAGTCCGACACGCGCAACTGGCCCTCGCGCTTCTGGAACCACCAGGCCAGGATCAGCGGCATGGCGATCTTCAAGATCTCGCTGGGCTGGATCTGTATGCCCACGTTCAACCATCGCGTGGCGCCCTTCTTGGTGATGCCGATGCCGGGCAGCGCTGTCACGATCAGCAAGGCCACGCCGAACAGGTAGAGCGGTACCGCCAACTGCTGCAGCCTTTGCGGCGAAACCTGTGAGGCCAGGAACAACACGACCACGGCCAGCAGCATGTTGCGGCCATGGTCGACGAAGCGCGTGCCGTGGTCGTAGCCGGCCGAATACATGGCCACCAGGCCGATGGCCGCCAGCAGCAGCACGGCGATCAGCAGCGGCAGGTCGAAGCCGCCGAACACACGACCCAGCCAGCGCCAGCGCGACGGCTGATCGAAAGCCGTGTTCATGTTCATGGCG
>JAYVBO010000231.1:0-3842 GCA_043750435.1 Betaproteobacteria bacterium
CTTCGACCACCGAAACCGGCCGCAGCGGCTGCGCGGTTTCGCGCGCGTAAGCCTCGATGTCGAGATTTTGCCGGATGGGCCCCGAGGCCGCGCCGGCGAAGTCGTAGATCCGCCCTGGCCCTGGGGCGATGCGGCCCTGCACGGCCACCCGGCCTGCCGCCGCTGGCGGCGCCACGATGCGCGTGCGGTCGGCCTGGTCGCGCGGCAGCCAGCCGCGCTGCACCAGCACGGCGGTGCCGTCGTCCAGCAGCAGCGGCGTGACGGCATAGAAGCCCACGCGGGTGTCCATCTGCCGGTTCTCCAGGTAGACGGTCAAGGCGGGCTGCCAGCGGCCTTGCAGGCTGATCAAGCGGCCATGCTGGCCGGCCGCGTCGGCGGGTCGCAGCGCCAGGGCGGCGGCGGGCAACGGTGGCAACGCGCGGCGGTCGGTCAATGCCTGCTGCGCGCGGTTCTTCTGGTCAGCGCGATCCAACTGCCAGACGCCCAGGCGGGCCGTCAGCGCCGCCAACAGCGCCGCGGCCACCAGAACCACCCAGCCGCGCGCCTTCACCCGCATGCAGCCACCGAATGCGGATAATCAGCCGCCATGAAAACCTTCATGGTGTTGATGTTCGTGGCCGTGCTGGCCGCCTTGGCGGGCGCGGGTGTCTTCATGCTGCGCAGGGGCCATGAAGGCGCCGACCGCCGCAGCAAGAACATGGCGCGGGCCCTGGCCTTGCGTGTCGGACTGTCGGTGGCGCTGTTCCTGTTCATCCTGCTCAGTTGGTACATGGGCTGGGTCAAGCCGACGGGCATCCCGATCGGGGCCTGACGCAGGCCCTACAAACACAAAACGCCGCGCAATGCGGCGTTTTGCTTGCAGAGCCGGTGCTCAGAGCCAATAGACGAGGAAATACAGGCCGAGCCAGACCACGTCCACAAAGTGCCAGTACCAGGCCGCGCCTTCGAAGCCGAAATGGCGCTCGGGGGTGAAGTGGCCCTTCATCAGCCGGATGGTGATGAAGGTCAGCATCAGCATGCCGACGAAGACGTGGAAACCGTGGAAACCGGTCAGCATGAAGAAGGTCGAGCCGAATATGCCCGAGGTCAGCTTCAGGTTGAGTTCGGCATAGGCGTGGTGGTATTCGAAAGCCTGCACGGCCACGAAGGTGGCACCCAGCGCCACGGTGAGCCACATCCAGGCGATGGTCTTGCCACGTTGGCCGGCGATGAGCGCGTGGTGGGCGATGGTCAGCGTCACGCCCGAGGTCAACAGCAACGCGGTGTTGATGGTCGGCAGCGGCCATGGGCCCACGGTGGCGAAGGGCTCGATGGTGTTGGCTGGCGAAGCCGTGAAGCCCACGCCGTTGCTGGGCCAGACAGCCTTGAAGTCGGGCCACAGGACCTGGTGGTCAAGGTTGCCCAAGGCAGGCACTGAGTGCACCCGCGCCCAGTACAGCGCGCCGAAGAAGGCCGCGAAGAACATCACCTCGCTGAAGATGAACCAGCTCATGCTCCAGCGGAAAGACACGTCGACGCGGTCGGAATACAGGCCGCCTTCGCTTTCACCGATGGCCTGGCTGAACCACTGGAACATCACGGTCAACCAGACCGCGACACCGGCCAGCAGCACATAGGCGCCCCAGCCGGCGCCATTGACCCATTGGCCCGCACCGAAGATGACCAGGAACAGGCCGAAGGCCATGATCACCGGATGCCGCGACGGTGCGGGTATGTAGTAGTACGGGATGCTTCCCGCCGGGGTAAGGGCTGACATGACCAGTTCTCTCCTCAAACCAAAAATCAAATTGTCCGGATCGCGGCGTTCAACCGGCAACGCCGCTGCCGACCACCCAACGAACCAAAAAAACCAGCACCGTGATGAACAGCGCCGCGCCTATGACGCCGGCGATGACCACGTGCACCGGGTTGAGCCTTTGTACATCTTGTTCCAGGCCCGTCGAACGGCGGATGCCGAAAAAGGACCAGCCCACCGCCTTGACCGTCTGCAGCAAGGAACCCCGGCGCGCCGCCGCCTCGCGCAATGGGCTCATGCGCCGGTCGCTTTCACCGCTTGCGCGGGGCTGGACGTATTGGGCGCAGCGCCCACGCCACCCGCCGGCGCCTGCGGCACCTTGCCGCCCACCTCGAAGAAGGTGTAGGACAGGGTGATGGTGGTCACGTCTTTGGGGAGCTTGGGGTCGATGACGAAAACCACCGGCCAGGACTTGCTTTCACCAGGCGCCAGCGACCATTCCTTGAAGCAGAAACATTCCAGCTTGTTGAAGTGCGGCGAAGCCACCATGGGCGCATAACTGGGTATGGCCTGCGCCGCCATGCTGCGGTTCTGCCGGTTGCGGAACTCGTACATCACGGTGGTGACCTCACCCGGGTGCACTTGCAGCGAACGCGAGGCGGGCTTGAAGTCCCAAGGGCCGCGCGCGTTGGCGTCAAATTCAACGGTGATGGTCCGACTGAGATCGACCTGGGTGTTGTTCACCTTGCTGGTGGCCCAACTGCCAGACGCGATGCGCTCGTCGGACAAGGTCAGCACGTTGATGCCCAGGGCCTCGCAAATGGAGCGGTACATGGGCACCAACGCATAGCCGAAACCGAACATCAATGCCGCAACCACCGTCAGCTTGCCGAGCAAGCGCCGGTTGTCGGCATGCAATGGGTTCAGCGCGGCCACGGCGGCATCAACGACCGAGGAAGATGACCTTGAGCACGAAGCCCACGCCGAAGATCACGGCCGCTGAAGCCAGGATCAGACCCAGCCTCAGGTTGGCCTTGCGCTGCTGTTCGCTGATGGCCATATCAACCAATCACGCGGGTCGCGGTGATGTCCAGCTTCGGGGGCGTTTCGAAGGTGTGCCAGGGCGCGGGCGACGGAATCTCCCACTCCAGGCCTTCGGCGCCGTCCCAGGGCTTTTGCGGCGCCGGCTCACCCTTGCCGCGCATGGCCGGCAGGACCACAAAGAAGAAGAAGTAGACCTGCATCAGCCCGAAACCGAAGGCGCCGATGGTGGCCAGCGCATTGAAGTCGGCGAACTGCATCGGGTAGTCGGCGTAACGGCGCGGCATGCCGGCCAGACCCAGGAAGTGCATCGGGAAGAAGGTGACGTTGAAGAAGATCAACGAACCCCAGAAGTGGATCTTGCCGCGTGTCTCGGAATACATCACGCCGGTCCACTTGGGCGCCCAGTAGTAGTAGCCGGCGAACATGGCGTACAGCGAGCCGGCCACCAGCACATAGTGGAAGTGGGCCACCACGTAATAGGTGTCCTGCAACTGGATGTCGATGGGCGCCATGGCCAGGATCAGGCCGGTGAAGCCACCCATCGAGAACACGAACAGGAAGCCGACCGCGAACAGCATCGGCGTCTCAAAGGTCATCGAACCGCGCCACATGGTGGCGATCCAGTTGAAGACCTTCACGCCCGTGGGCACCGCGATCAGCATGGTCGCGTACATGAAGAAGAGCTGCCCCGTCACCGGCATGCCCGTCGTGTACATGTGATGGGCCCACACGATGAAGGACAGGATGGCGATGGACGAGGTGGCGTACACCATGCTGGTGTAGCCGAACAGCTTCTTGCGCGCGAAGGCCGGGATGATGGCGCTGACGATGCCGAAGGCCGGCAAGATCATGATGTAGACCTCGGGGTGACCGAAGAACCAGAAGATGTGCTGGTACATCACCGGGTCGCCGCCGCCGGCGGGATTGAAGAACGACGTGCCGAAGTGGCGGTCGGTCAGCGTCATGGTGATGGCACCGGCCAGCACCGGCATCACGGCGATCAGCAGGTAGGCGGTGATCAGCCAGGTCCAGCAGAACAGCGGCATCTTCATCAGCGTCATGC
>JAYVBO010000232.1:0-8875 GCA_043750435.1 Betaproteobacteria bacterium
CACCGCCACCCGCCACCGACGGCCCGCCGCGCCCGCCCGTGGGCCTGAGCGCCGAACGCGAAGCCGCGCTGCTGGCGGCCTGGCACGCACGATAGGCCGGGTGCGGCCGAAAAGAGCCGCTGCGGGCATTGGATGATCGCGATGGAAGCGCCGCCTTCCAGCCGCCGGGCCCCGGCCAGCGCACAGAGCAGCCGGGCCACAACTGTTAAGGTCGATGAGACGGGCATGCGGATCGGGCCGGCGGTGGTTGCCGTCGCCGTTCGACTGGCCAGCCAGTTTCCTGCCCTGACGACCACCCCGGCCTATGCCTGTCCAGCGAAGGAAGCCAAGCGTGTCCACTGCGCCGGAAACCAGCACCGCCTCCAGATCCGCCGCCACGTCGGAGGAAAACCCTGTTCGCGTTGTCGGCATCGGCTGTTCAGCCGGTGGGCTGGAAGCGCTGGACGCCTTTTTCGCCCATGTGGCGCCCGACAGCCCCATGGCCTATGTCGTGGTCCAGCACCTCGACCCCACGCACCCCAGCAGCCTGCCCGAACTTTTGCAGCGGGTGACCCCGCTGCATGTGGCTGAAGCAGCCGACGGCATGCCCGCGCAAGCCGGCTGCATCTACGTCATCCCCCCCAACAAGGACCTGGCGCTGCGCGGCGGCAGGCTGCACCTGGTCGAGCCCACGGCGCCGCGCGGGCAGCGCACGGCCGTGGACTTCTTCCTCAGCAGCCTGGCACTCGACCTGGCCGAGCAGGCCATCGGCGTGCTGCTGTCGGGCATGGGTTCGGACGGCGTGCAAGGCCTGCGCGCCATCCGGCTGGCCGGCGGCCTGGTGGCCGTGCAGGACCCGGCCAGCGCGCAGTCCGACAGCATGCCGGCCAGCGCCATTGCGGCCGGCGTGGCCGACATCGTGGGGCGCCCGGAAGCGCTGCCCGGCCTCATCGGCGCGGCGCCGCTGCCGGGTGGCAGCGGCCCGCCGACCCCGCCGGGCCGCCCCGGCACCGACGGGCAGGCCCTGACCCAGATCACCACCTTGCTGCGCGAGCGGGGCGGCAATGATTTTTCGCTCTACAAACCCAGCACCCTGCTGCGCCGCATCGAGCGGCGCATGGCCTTTCAGGCCGTGCCCAGCATTGCCGACTACGCCCTGCACCTGCGCGGCAACCCGGCGGAGCTGGACCTGCTGTTCAAGGAAATGCTGATCGGCGTGACCCAGTTCTTCCGCGACCCCGAGGTGTGGGAAACCCTGCGCACCGAACTGCTGCCCGAACTGCTGGCCCGCCATCCGCAGGGCCACCATTTCCGCGCCTGGGTGCCGGCCTGTTCCACCGGCGAAGAGGCCTACACGCTGGCCATGGTGTTCAGCGAAGTGGTGGCGGCGGCCAGTGCGCCTTCGCTGCCGCACGCCCGCTACACGCTGCAGGTCTACGCCACTGACCTGGACTCCGACGCCATCGACAAGGCCCGCAAGGGCTTCTATCCGAAGGCCATCGCCGGCGATGTCGGCCCCGACCGGCTGGCGCGGCATTTCATAGACGAAGACGCGCTCGGTTACCGGGTGGCCAAGAACGTGCGCGACCGCGTGATCTTCGCGCCGCAGAACCTCATCCAGGACCCGCCCTTCACCAAGCTGGACCTGCTGTCCTGCCGCAACCTGCTGATCTATTTCCGGCCCGAATTGCAGGCCAAGCTGTTCCCGCTGTTCCACTACGCGCTGAACCGCGACGGCTTGCTGCTGCTGGGCAACGCCGAAACCGTGGGCAACTTCAGCCACCTGTTCGCGGCCCTGAAGTTGCAAGACCATTGCTTCCGCCGGCTTGACCCCTCGCCCCTGCCGCGCCAGATGCTGTTTCCGGCCGTCCCGCCAACCCTGCACGGCCATGAAGCCGCCGTGCTGGCGGCGCCGGTCGAGACCCTGGGCCACCTGACCGACCAGTTGATCCTGCAAAGCCACGCGCCCGCGGCCGTGCTGGTGAATGCCGACGGCGACATCCTGTACATCAGCGGGCGCACCGGCAAGTACCTGGAGCCGGCCGCCGGCAAGGTCAACATCAACCTCCACGCCATGGCCCGTGCCGGCCTGGCCGAGGCCCTGCCCGGCGTGCTGCAAAAAGCACTGCGCGACATGCAGCCCGTCACGCTGCGCGGCCTGAAGGTGGGCGACGGCAGCCACGCCACGCTGGTGGACGTGACCGCGCAGCCGCTGGGCCAGCCCGGCCCGCTGCAGGGCCGCGTGCTGGTCGTGTTCCAGGATGTGGCCGCGCCCCCGTTGACCCGGCGCACGCGCAAGTTGGCGGCCAGCGCGGCCAACGACGCCTTGCTGCAGGAATTGCAGCAGGCCCGCGACGCCTTGCGCACGCTGCAAGAGGGCTCGCAAAGCGCGCTGGAGGAATTGAAATCGGCCAACGAGGAATTGCAATCGACGAACGAGGAACTGCAATCCACCAACGAGGAATTGACCACCTCGAAGGAAGAGATGCAGTCGATGAACGAAGAGATGCAGACCGTGAACGCCGAATTGCAGGCCCGGGTGAAAGACTTCACCTGGGAACGCAACGACATGACCAACCTGCTAAACAGCACCGAGATCGCCACCATCTTCCTCGACGGCGCGATGAAGCTGCGCCGCTACACCACGCTGGCCACGCAGCTGTTCAAGCTGATACCCGGCGACATCGGCCGGCCGCTGTCCGACCTGGTCAGCGAACTGGACTACCCGCAGTTGCAGGCCGACGCGCACGACGTACTGCGCACCCTGGTCTTTTGCGAAAAGCAGGTGCGCACCCACGATGGCCGCTGGTTCCGCGTGCGCACCATGCCCTACCGCACGCAGGACAACGTCATTGACGGGGTGGTCAG
The DNA here is from genome assembly GCA_043750435.1 of Betaproteobacteria bacterium. Classification (GTDB taxonomy): domain Bacteria; phylum Pseudomonadota; class Gammaproteobacteria; order Burkholderiales; family Burkholderiaceae_C; genus Rubrivivax. Next base: position 2,848 of record JAYVBO010000232.1, read on the forward strand.
CACCTTCGTCAACATCACCGAGACCAAAGCGCTGGAAGCCGAATTGCGGCTGCTGGCGCCCCACACCGCAGCGCGGTCCTGAAGGCCTGCCATGAACCCTGCACCGCCCCCCGCCGACGAGTCGCCCGGCACCGAAACCCTGCGTCTGCGTGCTGCGGCTGAGGCCCGGCTGGCCGCGTTGGCCGACGCCGCCGTCACGCGGGCGCCCGACGCCCAGCGCCTGTTGCACGAACTGCAGGTGCACCAGATCGAGCTGGAGTTGCAGAACGAAGCCCTGCAACAGGCCCAGACCGAGACCCGGCAGGCGCTGCAGCGCTACACCGATCTTTTCGACTTCGCACCCGTGGGCTACCTGAACCTGGACCGCGAAGGCCGTGTCGTGCAGATCAACGTGGCCGGCGCCGCGCTGCTGGGCGCCGCACCGGCGGCGCTGCTGGGCCGCCGCTGGCTGGACTTCGTGGCCGGCGACGCGCAACAGCGCGCGGCCGACCTGCTGGCGCAGGCCTTTTCGACGCACCGGCGGCTGAGCAGCGAAGTGCCGGTGCTCAGCGCCAACCCGCTGCGTCCGCTGCTGCAGGTGCGGCTGGACGTGATGACCGATGCCGCCGGCCTGACCCAGCGCGCGGTGCTGGTGGACATCACCGAAGCCCGGCGTTTGCATGCCGAACTGGAAGACCACCGCGCTCACCTGGAAGAACGGGTGGAGCAGCGCACCCGCGAACTGCGGCTGGAGCGCGAACGCGCCGACGCCGCCAACCTGGCCAAGCGCACCTTCCTGTCCACCATGAGCCATGAGCTGCGCACACCGATGAACGCCATCATGGGCTACACCCACCTGCTGCAGCGCGAAGACCACACCCCCAAGCAAAGCGAGTGGCTGGCCGTCATCAGTACCGCCTCAGCGCACCTGCTGGCCCTGCTGAACGACCTGCTGGACATGGCCAAGATCGAAGCCGGCAAGTTCGACATCGACAGGCACGACTTCAGCTGGACCGCGCTGCTGCACCAGGTCGAGCAGCAGATGCGCGGCATTGCGCTGGCCAAGGGCCTGCAGCTGACGCTGGACGGTGGCGACGTGCCCCTGCACCTGCGCGGCGACGCGCGACGGCTGACCCAGGCCCTGCTGAACCTGCTGACCAACGCCTGCAAGTTCACCGACGCCGGCTCGGTGGCGCTGCGCTGCCAGGTTGACCAGGACGACCCCGACGACCTGCTGGTGCGCTTCGAGGTGCGCGACACCGGCATCGGCGTCAGCGCCACCCAGCTGGCCGGGCTGTTCCAGCCCTTCACGCAGGCCGATGCGTCCACCGCGCGGCGCCACGGCGGCAGCGGCCTGGGCCTGGCCATCACCCGCCACCTGGCCGAACTGATGGGCGGCACTGCCGGCGCCATCAGCATGGACGGCGCGGGCAGCGTCTTCTGGTTCACGGCCAGGCTGGGCCGCGCGGCGGCGCCGGCCACCACGCCCGACGCCGACGCGCAACCCCCCGCGCTGACGGCGGAAGAACGGCTGCGCCGCGAACATGCCGGGGCCCGGGTGCTGCTGGTTGAAGACGACCCCAGCAACAGCCACTTCGCGCTGGCCCTGCTGCAATCCTTCGGTCTGCAGGTGGACACTGCACAGACTAGCGGCAGCGCGCTGGCGCTGGCCGCCACCCAGGCCTACGCGCTGGTGCTGATGGACGTGCGCCTGCCCGGGCAAAGCGGCCACGAAGCCACCCCGGCCTTGCGCCGTTTGCCCGGCTACGCCACCACGCCCATCATCGCGATGACCGCCGACGCCCAAGACGCGGCCCGCCGCGCATCGCTGGCCGCCGGCATGGACGACCACCTGACCAAGCCCTTCAGCCCGCAAAAGCTGGCCTCGGTGCTGCTGCGCTGGTTGGGCGCCGCAGCGGCAGCGCGGGCCGCGCAGGCTCAGTAGTTGACGCGCGCCAGGTAGGTCTGCTTCGACGCTGCCAGCGCCTGCCCCAGCGTGTGGATGCCCAGCGCCTGCAGCAGCGGCAGCAACTGCACAAAAACTTCGGCCGTGACCATGGCGTCGCCCAGGGCGGTGTGCCGGCCCAGCACCGGCACCCCCAGGCGTTCGGCGATGGCTTCCAGGCGGTGGCTGTCCTGCTGCGGGTGCACCACGGCCGACAGCAGCAGGGTATCCAGCACCGGCTGGTCGAAGACCACGCCCGTGCTGGCCTCTTTCAGCTGCAGGAAGCGCATGTCGAAGGCCGCGTTGTGGGCCACCAGCACGGTGTCTTGCGCGAAGGCGTGGAAGGCCGGCAACACGGCGGCGATCAGCGGTTGGCCGTGCAGCATGGCCGGCGCTATGCCGTGGATGGCCATGCCGGCGGCCGACAGCGGGCGCTGCGGGTCGACCAGTTGCTCGAAGCATTCCTGCCGCCGCAGCTTGCCGGCCACGACCCGCGTGGCGCCGATCTGGATGATTTCGTCGCCCCCAGACGGCTGCAGGCCGGTCGTCTCGGTGTCGAACACCGTGTAGGCAATTTCGGCCAGCGGACGGTCGGCCAGCGCGTGGCCGGCGGCGTGGTGGGCAAACAGGTCGAAGTCGTAGAACTCGGGCCGGCTGTCGTGGGGCGTGACGGCCGCCGCTTCCATCGGCACGGCAGCCGCCGCCAGCGGCAGCAGCAGGCGGAAAAATGCTTCCTGGCGAACGCGCGCACGTTCGAACCACAGCGTGCCGCCGTGGCGTTCCAGCACGTCGCGCACGGTCAGCGGGCTGCTGTCTTCGCCGCTTTGCAGGGACTCGGATTCCCAGGCCGTGACGGTCTCGGTGCTCATGGCCTGCACGGCCCAGACCAGGTCGAGTTGCGCCTTGTCGCCGGCCGCACCTTCCAGCCCCGGCGCCAGCGACAAACGCAGTTGCAGGCGGTGCACGCCGTACTCGTCAGCCAGGCGGCCGGCCAGGTGCAGCAGCGCCTGGATCAGCGTGTAGCTGTCGACCTTCAACCACAGCTGCGCGTCGACGTCGGTGGCGGTGACGCGCGCGCCGTGCTGGGTTTCGATGCGCCGCGCGGCGGCGGCCACGAAGTCGGCGCCCAGCATGTCTTCCAGCGGCCAGCGTGTCTTCAACGTGCGCAGCCCCTGCGCGGCGGCCTCGTTCAGGCAGCGCGACATGGCGGCGATTTCGTCGCGGATCACGCCGCCGAAACGCTCGCGCGTGGCGGCGTCCAGGTCGGGCTCTTCCAGCAGTTCGGCGGCGGCCTGCAGGTTGCCCAGTGAACCGCGGTAGCCCTCGGTCAGGCTGTGCAGCAGGCGGTCGCGCGCGGTGTCTTCGGTCAGGTCGCGGGTGATGTTGTCCAGCATCAGCACAAAGCCGTTCAGCGGCGTGTCGCCGCTGGCGTCTTGGCGGCCTTGCGGCGCCTGCACCGGCGTCATCTGCACGCGCAGCAACTGCCCGCTTTGGGTGCCGGTGACGAACTGCGCCGACGGATGCGCCGCGCCGCGCTGCAAACGCTGCTGCACGGCTTCCAGCGCGTGGGCGACCAGCCGGCGGTCGAGCACGGCATAGATCGAACGGCCCAGGCCGATGTTGTCGAAGCTGGCCACGACGGCCCCTTCCGCGCCGCCGCCGCCGCTGCCAGCCACGGCCAGCGCACGGAACTGCAGCCGCGCGCGGGCGTTGAACAGCAGGATGCGGCCATCCAGGTTGCAGACCACCACGCTCTGCGTCAGCTCGGCCATCAGCGCGGCCAGGCGGTTGCGTTCCTGTTCGACCTCGCGGCTGGCTTCGGCCACCTGGGTGGCGATGCCCTCGCGCAGGGTGTTGCGCTGCAGGACCAGGGTGTTGACGGCGATGGCCAGCGCGCGGCTGCCTACGCTCCCCGCGCCGGTGCTGTCCAGGCGCGGCGGCGCGTCGGTGTTGATCAGCACCTGCACGGCTTCGGCCAGCCGGCCCGGTGCCGCGCCGAAGTGCAGCCAGGCCTTGCGCAGCGCCAGGCCGGCGGCCAGCGCGCTGACCAGCCACAGCATCACCAGCAGCGCCACGCGCGGCGCCAGCAGCGCCCACAACGCGGCGCGCTCAGCCGTGTTCATGGTCGCCGCCAGCAGCGCGGCGGCGCCAGCCAGCAGCAGCGCGAACAGCGCGGCCGGCAGCAGCGCGGCGGTCAGTTCGCGGGTGTCGACTTTCATCTCAAGCCAACATGGCGCGCACCCGCGCCGCCAGGTCTTTCGTCGAAAAGGGCTTGGTCAGGTAGCCGTCGGCGCCCACCCCCAGGCCTTGCGCGATGTCGGTGTCGCGGCCCTTGGCGGTCAGCATCAGGATCTGCGTGCCGGCCAGTGTGTCGTCGGCGCGCACGGCCTGGCAGACCTCGTGGCCGTTCTTGCCCGGCATCATCACGTCCAGCAGCACCAGGGCCGGGCGGTGCAGGCGGATGGCGTCCAGCGCCTCGATGCCGTCGCGCGCCAGCACCACGGTGTAGCCCTCGCGCTTCATCAGGAATTCCAGCGAGATCAGGATGTTGGGCTCGTCGTCGGCGATGACGATGGTGGGGCTCATGGAGGTGTCTCCTTCGTCGTGCTTCTACCGTTGGACGGGTCGGCATCCGGGTCTTGCAAGGGCAGATCGAAGCCGAAGCAAGCACCCTGCCCCGGCACCGAACGCAGCCACAGCCGGCCGCCGAAATGTTCAACGATGCGCCGGCTGATCGGCAGGCCCAGGCCGGTGCCCTGCGGGCGGTGGCTGGGGCTGCCGCCCTGGCGGAATTTCTCGAACACCAGGGTCTGTTGCGCAGCCGGAATGCCCGGGCCGTTGTCCTGCACTTCAATCGTTAGCACCTTCTCGCTCGAACGCAAGCGCAAGTCCACGCGGCCGCTGCCCTGGGGCACGAATTTGGCGGCGTTGGACAACAGGTTCAGCAGCACTTGCAACAGGCGGTCGGGGTCGGAGCGCAGGGTGGGCAGGGGCAGCGGCGGCAGGCTCAAAGCCAGCACCGCGCCGCGTTCGCGGAACAGCTCGGCGGTGGTCAGCGCGGCCTGTTGCAACAGGGCCGTCACATCGACATCGGCCGACAGCCATTCGGCGCTGCCCGATTCAATCTTCGCCAGGTCCAGCACCTGGTTCACCAGGCGCGACAAACGCTCACTTTCGGCCACCACCAGGCCCAGGAACTGCTGGCGCTGGGCGGTGTCCATCTCCGGGTCGTCGCGCATCAATTCGGTCAGCGCGCGGATGCTGGTCAGCGGCGTGCGCAGCTCGTGCGTCACCGAGGACATGAAGTCGTCTTTCAAGCGGTCCAGCGACTGCAGCTGCTCGTTCATCTGGCGCAGGCCGCTGGCCTCTTCGACGATGCGCAGCACGTCGTCCAGGTTCAGCGCGTCTTCCTCCACCACCCGCGCCACCATGACCCGCGCCGACGCGCTGCCGATGGCCCCGGCCAACTGCGTTTCGGCGAAGTGCACCAGCTTCGGGTCGGCCTGCACGGCGTCGAAGCCGGGCTGCGTGGCCATCAAGGCTTGCGCACGTTGCGGGCCCAGGAAGCGGCCCAGCAGCGCCACCAGGTCGGCCACCCGCGCGCGGCCGCGCCAGAACACGCGCTCGGGGCTGGCGCCGGCCTCCACGTCCACGCTCATGTCCACAAACAGCAGCGCCTGCCCGGCCTCGGCCGCGCGTGGCGGCCAGGCCAGCGACACCACGACGTACAAGCCGGCGTTGGCCAGCAGGCTCCAGAACATCGCGTGGGTCAGGCTGTCCAGCCCGCTCAGGCCCAGCAGCGCTTCGGGCCGCAGCAGCGTCCAGCCCCAGGGGCCCTGCGCCAGAAAGCTCGCGTCCATCCAGCCCGACTTGGCAATGGACGGCAGCAGCAGCGTCCACGCCCACAGCCCGGCACCGGCCAGCAAGCCGGCCAGCGCACCATTGCGCGTGCCGCCTTTCCAGTACAGACCGCCCAGCAAGGCCGGCGCGAACTGGGCCACAGCGGCGAAGCTGATGAGGCCGATGCTGACCAGCGCGTAGGCCTCGCCGGCGATGCGGAAGTACAGCCAGCCCAGCAGCAGCAGCGCCACGATGACGGCGCGG
>JAYVBO010000233.1:0-3834 GCA_043750435.1 Betaproteobacteria bacterium
TGCTGGTCGGCGCGGCGCGGCAGCACCAGGCCGACGCTGTTTTCAAAGACGTAGCGCGTGAAGCCGCTGCAATCGAAACCCTGTTCGGCGGAATTGCCGCCGCGGCGGTAGCGCACGCCCAGGAAGTTCATCGCCGACAGAACCAGTTCGCTGGCGGCGTCGCGCACCTGCTGCATCGCGGGGCTGGCGTCCAGCTTGGTCGACAGTTGCGCGGCCAGCTGCGCCGGGTTGGTCAGCAGGCCCCTGTCCTTCAGCAGGTTCAGCACCGCGTCGCCGGGTTGCGCTTCGGGCGCGGCCTGGGCCACGCCAGCCGTCCACCACAGCACAAGGGGCAGCAGCGTCAGATGCAGGCGCGCGCGCCGGGGCAGTGGCTTGAACATGGGAGCGGCGAGGATAGCAGCGGCCGTTCTGGCGTCAATGCAGGCCTTCGCCGGGGCCGGTCATGGCAGGATGGCGGCCTTCACAACCATCAGGTCAGCCCTTCATGTTCAAAGCCCTGCTGCTGGAAAAGGACGCCGACGGCTTCCGCGCCGCCGTGACCGCCATCGACGAAAGCCGCCTGCCTGCAGCCGGCGACGTGCTGGTGCAGCCCGCCTATTCCACGCTGAATTTCAAGGACGGATTGGCACTGACCAACACCTCGCCGGTGGTGCGCAACTGGCCCATGGTGCCGGGCATCGACGGCGCAGGCACGGTGCTGGAAAGCAGCCACCCCGACTGGAAGCCCGGCGAGCTGTTCGTGCACAACGGCTGGGGCGTGGGTGAAACGCACTGGGGCTGCCTGGCCGAACGCGCGCGGCTGAAGGGCGACTGGCTGATCAAGCTGCCCGCCGCCTTCACGCCCCGGCAGGCCATGGCCATCGGCACTGCCGGCTACACCGCCATGCTGTGCGTGCTGGCCCTGGAACGTCACGGTTTGCAGCCGGGCGCGGGCGAGGTGCTGGTGACCGGCGCGACGGGCGGCGTCGGCAGCGTGGCCATCGCTTTGCTGGCCAAGCTGGGCTACCGGGTGGTGGCGGCGAGCGGCAAGGCGCAGGCGGCCGACTACCTGATGCACCTGGGGGCCAGCGCCCTCATCGACCGTGCTGAACTGAGTGCGCCGGGCAAGCCGCTGCAGAAGGAACGCTGGGCGGCGGTGGTGGACGCCGTGGGCAGCCACACCCTGGTCAACGCACTGGCGCAGGTGCGCTACGGTGGCGTGGTGGCGGCCTGCGGCCTGGCCCAGGGCTTCGACCTGCCGGGCACGGTAATGCCTTTCATTCTTCGTGGCGTGACGCTGGCCGGCATCGACAGCGTGATGGCGCCGCGTGCGCTGCGCGAGCAGGCCTGGGCGCGGCTGGCGCGCGACCTGGACCCGGCGCTGCTGGAAACCATGGTTGAAGAAGTGCCGCTGGAAGGCGCCATCGCCGCCGCGCAGCGGCTGATGGCCGGGCAGGTGCGTGGGCGGGTGGTGGTGCGCATCTGATGCGCATCGGATGCCCGTCAGCGGCTAGCAAGGGCAGTGCCGAAAATGCAGTGCACAGTGGCGCGTTTCAGCGCCCGAGCACAGGAGACAGGGCATGGGCTACGCCGAATTCCACCGCCGTTCCATTGAGGATCGCGACGCTTTCTGGGCCGAACAGGCCGCGCTCATCGACTGGCACACGCCGCCCACCCAGGTCTGCGACTACAGCAACCCGCCCTTCGCGCGCTGGTTCGTGGGCGGCACCACCAACCTGTGCCACAACGCAGTCGACCGCCATCTGGCCACGCGGCCCGACCAGGCCGCGCTGATCTTCGTTTCCACCGAGACGAACCAAGAGCGCACTTACAGCTTCCGCGAACTGCACGCCGAGGTACAGCGCATGGCGGCCACGCTGCTGAGCCTGGGCGTCAAGCCCGGCGACCGCGTGCTGATCTACATGCCCATGATCCCCGAGGCCGCCTTCGCGATGCTGGCCTGCACGCGCATCGGTGCGCTGCACTCGGTGGTCTTCGGCGGCTTCGCCAGCGGCAGCTTGGGCCAACGCATCGACGACGCCGAGCCGACGGTCATCGTCAGCGCCGACGCCGGCAGCCGTAGCGGCAAGGTGCTGGCCTACAAGCCCTTGCTGGACGAAGCCATCCGGCTTGCCACGCACAAGCCCGCCAAGGTGCTGATGGTGGACCGCGGCCTGGCCGCCTACACCCGGGAAGCCGGCCGCGACGAGGACTACACCCGCTGGCGCGAACAGCACGCCCACACCGTGGTGCCCTGCGTGTGGCTGGACGCCACCCACCCCAGCTACACCCTGTACACCAGCGGCACCACCGGCAAACCCAAGGGCGTGCAGCGCGACACCGGTGGCTACGCCGTGGCGCTGGCCGCCAGCATGAAGCACATCTTCATGGGCAACGCCGGCGAGACCTACTTCTGCACCAGCGACATCGGCTGGGTGGTGGGCCACAGCTACATCATCTATGGCCCGCTGATCGCCGGCATGGCGACCATCCTGTACGAAGGCCTGCCCACGCGGCCCGACGCCGCCATCTGGTGGAGCCTGGTCGAAAAGTACAAGGTGACGGTGATGTTCAGCGCCCCCACCGCCGTGCGCGTGCTGAAGAAGCAAGACCCCGAGGCCCTGAAGCGGCACGACCTGTCCAGCCTGCGGGCCCTGTTTCTGGCCGGTGAGCCGCTGGACGAGCCCACCGCCAAATGGATCGCTGAAGCGCTGGGTCGGCCCATCATCGACAACTACTGGCAGACCGAAACCGGCTGGCCCATCCTCAGCCTTTGCAACGGGGTCGAACCGGCGCCCAGCAAGTTCGGCAGCCCGGGCAAGGCGGTCTACGGCTACGACGTCAAGCTGATCGACGAAGCCAGCGGCGAAGAGCTGACCGGTGCCAACCAGAAGGGCGTGGTGGCCATCGAAGGGCCGCTGCCGCCGGGCTGCATGCAGACCATCTGGCGCGACGACGCGCGCTTCGTGAAAACCTACTGGACCCGCGTTCCCGGCAAGCTCGCCAACGGGCAACAGCAGCCCGACCGGCAGCTGTACAGCACCTTCGACTGGGGCGTGCGCGACGCCGACGGCTACTTCTTCATCCTGGGCCGCACCGACGACGTCATCAACGTGGCCGGGCACCGCCTGGGCACGCGCGAAATCGAAGAAAGCATCAGCAGCCACCCAGCCGTGGCCGAAGTGGCGGTGGTCGGCGTCGCCGATCAGCTGAAGGGCCAGGTGGCGATGGCTTTTGCTGTGCTGAAAGACGCCAGCCGCGCCGAAACGCCCGAGGCGGCGCTGAGGCTGGAGGGCGAAATCATGAAGCTGGTGGACACCCAACTGGGCGCTGTGGCGCGGCCGGCGCGGGTGCGCTTCGTGACGGCGCTGCCCAAGACGCGCTCGGGCAAGATGCTGCGCCGGGTGATACAGGCGGTGTGCGAGGGCCGCGACGCCGGCGACGTGACCACGATGGAAGACCCGATGGCGCTGCAGCAAATTCGTGACTTGGTGGCAACTGCCTAGAAGGGGGACGCGGGGCCGGCGCTGCGGCGCGGGATAATGCGGCCCTGCAGTCAGCGTCAGCGCCGCCAGGGAGGTGGGCCGCGTGACGGGAACCCATAACCTATGAGCAGCACCGAACAAGCCATCTTCGACATCATTGCCAAGACCTGCTCGCTCGAGCGGTCACGGATCACGCTCGATTCCACCTTGAAAGAACTGGACGTGCACTCGCTGGATGCGGTGCAGGTGCTCTTCGAGATTGAGGACCGCTTCAATATCTCGGTGCCCGAGCGCGACGACCAGTACTCGGCCGGCACCGTGGGCGACCTTGTCGAGGGTGTGAACCGGCTGCTGGCCGAAAAGGCCCAAG
>JAYVBO010000234.1:0-8859 GCA_043750435.1 Betaproteobacteria bacterium
GCCGGCCAGCCGTCGGCGCGGGCCTGGAATTCATGCGACAGGCCCAGGATCAGCGTACCGACCGGCAGACCCTTCAAATCGCTGATGGTGCGCAGGCCCAGCCGTTCGGCGTCGGCCTCGCGCAGGGCGAGCGCGTAGCTGTTGTTGAAGCCCAGCGGCACCGCAGCCTTCAAGCCGCGCGGGGCCAGCCAGGTATTCAGCTCGGCCAGGCTGGGGTTGCCTTCGCGGTGCAGCAGTTCGCGCACGATGGTGCCGGTGTATTCGGGGTAGACGTCCACCGCGCCGCTGGCCAGCGCCTGTTCCAGGATGCCAGTGTTGCCCAGGCCGGGCTTGTGCTCGGCGGGCACGCCGGCGCCGGCCAGGGTGAGGCGCACGATCTCGCCCAGGATGTAGCTTTCGGTGAAGCGCTTGGAGCCCACCACCAGCGGCGTGGCCGGCGACGAGGGCGGCGCCGCCCCTGCCGGGAACAAGCCCAGGCACAGGACCCACAAGCAAAACCAGCGCAGCAAGAACATGACCGCATTCTGGGCCCCCTTCAGCCCCCGTCAGCCTGCAGGGGCACGGTCGGCTCAGTCCACCTCGGCCAGCTCGACGCGGTTGCGACCCCTGCGCTTGGCGCGGTAGAGCGCTTGGTCGGCGCTCTTGAACCAGGCGTCAGCAGTCTGACCCGGACGCAGCGCGCTGACCCCGATGCTGACCGTGATCGGATCGCCCGGCAGCAGTTCGGCCCGGGACAGGCGCAGGCGCAATTCCTCGGCGATTTGCTGCGCCTGTTCCAGCGTGGCGCCGGGCAGCAGCATCACGAATTCTTCGCCGCCCATGCGGAACAACAAGTCGCTGCGCCGTTTGCGCGACGCCACCGCAGTGACCACCTTGCGCAGCACCTCGTCGCCCGCGTCGTGGCCGTGGGTGTCGTTGACGCGCTTGAAGTGGTCGATGTCGATGACCAGCATGGCCTCCACGGGCGGCGTGGTTTCGGCGTCGGCCGAGGCCACGCGCGCGACCAGCTCGCTGTCCATGTGGCGGCGGTTGAAAGCGCCGGTCAGCGGGTCGGTGATGGTCTGCGCGACCAGGGCCATTTGCAGGTCGCCGATGACGTTCAGCACCACGTTGATCATCATCATCACGAAGGCCAGTGTCACGAAGGCGCGCACCGCCAGCGCCGGCTCCAGCGCCAGGGCGGAAGCCACCGTCACCCCTGCCGTCAGTACCAGGCCCAAGACCGTGGCCAGGCGGCGGTGCAAGATGAAATAGCAGATGAACAGGGCGGGGTAAGACCACAGCAGGCCCAGCGTGCCCTGCTTGAACACCGAGGCCAGCACGCCGCCCACCAGCGCCCAGCCCAGGGCCCAGAAAGGCAGCGGCGGCGGCAGGCCGCGCTTCATGCGCCAGGCGGTGGCGGCCAGCAGGCTGCTCAGCCCGAGGTTGACCCCGGCCATCAGCCAGTTGCCGCTGGCCAGGTGCAGCACAGCGAACGGCGCCAGCACGCAAGCGCCCAGGGCACTGACGTTCTTGCAGATGCGAAGCCGGTGCTCGGCCAACGCGTCGCTGTAGGCGTTCAGCGCCTGGAAGGCGCGTTCGATGAGGTTCACGTCGGCGTTATCGGCCGCCGCCCACCAAACTTGACCGCCGGTGTGCGCTGGCTAGGCTGCGGCGGCCTGGGCCGCCAGTACTTCACTGCGCACCGCCTCGGTGAGCTCGGCCTTCAGGGCGGTGAAGCCTGGCGTGGTCTTCATCGCGTAGTGGCGCGGGTGCGACAGATCGATGTGGCGGTCCAGCTTGATGCGGCCCGGCCGGGCGCTCATCACCACCACCCGGCTGCCCATGAAGATGGCCTCGTCGATGTCGTGGGTGACAAAGAGCACGGTCTTGCGCTGCCCTTCCCAGATGCCCAGCAGCAGTTCCTGCATCAGTTCGCGCGTCTGGTGGTCCAGCGCGCCGAAGGGCTCGTCCATCAGCAGCATGCGCGGGCTGTTGGCCAGGGCGCGGGCCAGCGCCGTGCGCTGCTGCATACCGCCCGACAACTGCTTGGGGTAGTGGTTGGCGAAGCCCTTCAGGCCGACCTGCGCCAGGAAGCCGTGGGCGATGGTCAGTTGCTCTTCGCGCGGCAGGCCGCGCTCACGAAGACCAAAGCAGACGTTGTCCAGCACGTTCAGCCAGGGGAAGAGCGTGTAGCTTTGAAAGACCATGCCGCGGTCGGCGCCCGGGCCTTCGATGCGCCGGCCGTCCAGCAGCACCTCGCCGGCCGTCTGACGGTCCAGCCCGGCCACGATGCGCAGCAAGGTGCTCTTGCCACAGCCGCTGGGCCCCAGGATGGTGACGAAGTCGTTCTCGGCCAGGTCCAGGTCGGTGGCCTGCAGGGCCAGCGTGCTGGCGGCGCCGGTGCCGAAACGGCGTTCAACGCCGCGCACCTGCAGCAGGGGCGCGGCGCTGGACCGCAGGGTGTTGGGGGCTGCTGGCGTCATGCCATGGTCACCCAGGCCGCCCGCGCTGCCGGCGCCGCCTGCGCTGTGACCGCACCCAGACCGTGGTAGCGCAGCGCCAGGCCGCCCACCACACACAAGCCCAGCAAGACCAGCGCGAAGGCGCCGCCCACCCAGGCCAGCCAGCTCGGCCAGCCGCGGTCCACCAGCCAGTCACGCATCAGCAGCAAGGTCAGGTGCGCGCCCGCCGTGACCACCAGCAGCACGATAGCCAGCGCCCGCAGACCCGGGTCGCCGAAAGGTATGGAAGCCAGCAGGAACAGCGCTTCCGTGAAGTACAGCCACTGGAACACCCGGCGCGCCAGCGGCATGCCCACGCCCGGCAGCGCCACAGCCACCGCCGCCTGCAGCACATGGCCCAGTCGCATCATCCAGCGGCCCAGCAGCCTGGGCGTGCCACCTTCGCCGCTGGCCAGGCCGTCCACCACGTGGCCGGTGATGGTGATGGCGCGGGCGGCCTGGCGCATCAGCGGCTGGGTTGGCGGCTTGGGGTTGAAGGTGGGCAGATTGCCGGCGTAGAAGCGCAGCGCCGATGGCGTCAACAGCGCCTGCAACGCGGCCGGCACCATCTGCCCGGCCAGCCGGTTGACCTGGCGGCGCTGTTCGGGGCTGCCGGGCAGGCTGACGGCCTTCAGCAGGGCTTCCAGCGGTGAGAGCGGAGCGGGTGCCGCAGGGGGTGTCGGTGGTATCGCCGGCGCAGTCAGTGCAGTCAGCGACTGCGCCGTCATTGCCTGCTGGCGCGACGCCGCTGGCAGCTGTGCCGCGTCGCCGGCTGCCCGGTGCAGGCCTTCCAACAAACTGCCGGTGAGCTGGGCCGCGGCGGTGGACTGCATGGTGTGCTGCAGGATGGCCGACTGGGCCTGGCGTATCAGTTCGTCGCGCACGCGCACGGTGTCGGCGGCTTCGCCGGGCAGCACGCTCTGGATCAAGCGCTCGGCGCCGTCCAGCCGGCCCCACATGATGTCGTTGCGCCGCCACTGCTCGTCCAGGAAAGCACCGAAGTGCCCGGCCAGGGTGCCGGCCAGGGTCTGCCTGTCGACCCCGCGCGGGCGCAGGCTGGTGGCGTCTTCGGGGCTGACCCGCAGCACGTCCACCACCGCCGGTTCGCCGGTCGCGGTGTCGAAGTACAGGGTGAAGCGGGTCTGGTCGTAGGCGTCGAAGCTCAGGTAGTACTCGCCCAGCATCTGGCGCACCAAGGTGCCCATTTCAGCCTGTTCAGACTGTTCGGCCGGCGTGGCCTGGCGATCGGTCAGCTGCGGGTGGTCGGCTGGCACCGGCGCCACATCCAGCACGGCCCGCCACAGGCGCGTTTCGTGGTCAATCTCTTCGGGCTGCAGGCGCGGTTGGGCCACCAGATGCGGCCTGCCGATCAACTGCCATTGCGCGTTCAACAGCTTCAGCACCGTCGGGTTGCCGACCCGGCGCTCGGCGCCGCCCGGCTTCAGGCTCAGCGCCTGCAGGGCGGCGCTCAAGCCGGTCCACAGCAGCAGGGGCGGCGTGTGCGCCTCACGGGCCGCTGCCAACCAGGCGTTGACGCGGTCCATCACGCTGTCTTGCAGGGTGTGCGCCGCCGAGCTGGTTTGCAGCCAGGCGCCGAAGTTCGGCATGGGCGCGCGCACGGCCGGGTCGGTGGTGCGCAAGGCCAGTGGCACATCGGCGTCGCCCTCGTCGATCAGGCGGGCCAGCACCAGGTCCAGTTCCGAGCGCAGCGCCGCGTCGCCGGTGATGGACTTGGGCACCGCCTGCCCGCGCGCGCAGCGCAGCCGCTCGACCTGCAGCGCCCGGTGGTTGGCGCGCAGGGCCCGCTTCAGCGCGCGCAGCGCCGCCAGCGTGGGCGCCAGACGGGCGGGCTGGGTCAGCGGATTGCGCGTGCCGAAGATGCGCGCCAACTTCAGCGCGATCAGCGCTTCCAACTCAGACCGCTCGGCCGCCAGGCCGCCGCGCTGCTGGGCCACCAGCAGCCGCGTGACCTGGTCGATGCGCCGCAGCATGAAGGCGCTGCGCCGCACGCGGTAGTCCAGGTCGTGGTCGTCGAGGAAGGCGTTCACGCTGCTCGGCGCCTGGTCCGCCGCGGCACCCGCCGCGGGCGGGTTGTCCACGTAATGCTGTTCGCGCCAGGCGCGCACCACGGCGCGCAGGGCATAGCCGCGGTCGGAGTCGGGGTCGATCTGGAAGGCCGCCGCCAGCTGCGCGGCCAGCCAGTCGGTGACGGCATAGACGCGCAGGCGGCGGTAGGGCAGGAAGCCGCTGCCGTAGTAGCTGACCATGTAGCGCAGCGGCAGCGTCGACCACTGCGGCACCACACCGGGCTGCCCGGGCTCGACCGGTTCGCAGCGCACGCGGTCGAAGGGCTGGGTTTCGGCTTGATCCGCGCCCGCCCCTACGCCCAGGGCAGGCCCTTCCACATCTTGTTCGCTCAGGCGCAGCAGGCGCTCCACCCGCTCGATGCGCCGGTTGCGCTGCAAGACGGCCAGCAGGTCTTCGCGGATGGTCTCGGACAGCGGTATGGCCGACAGCGCGTCGAGCGCATTGCGCAGCGCGTTGGGCACCGGCGCGTCGGCGCTGCGCACCGCGTCCAGGCGTTCCGGGTCGGGCTCGATGTAGAGCAGCTTGCGCTGCGCCGGGGCGTCGCCGAAGCGCTGCGACAGCGCTTCCACCACGTAGCTGAAGGGTTTGTTGTCGAGGTAGCCGCCGTCGCCGTAGGGCCGGTCGGCCCAGTCGTCACGGGCCAGCACCTTGGGCTCGTAGGCGTCGAAATAGGGCTGCCAGTCGCGCAGCGCGCCCGTGCCCACGCTGGGCGTCAAACGCGGCACGCGGCTGAACTGCATGGGCTCGAAAGCGAAGGGGAAGGACGAGGTGCAGCGCGCCGCAAAGGCCAGGAAGGCGTGGTTGCCGGCGCCGAAATCGTGGCCCGCAGGCTGGCCATTCAAGCGGCTGGGGTAGCTGAAGTGGAAGCGCTGCTTGTGGCGGCGCTCCATCACCACCTTGTCGTACAGGCGCAGCGGCACCGGCGCACCGGCGATGTCGGTGGTGGTGACGTAAAGGTCCAGGTCTTCCACCAGCGGTGAATCGGCCACCGCACCGGCGGCCTGCATGCTGTCCAGCGCGTCCAGCAATTTGCGGTACATGCGGTCGCTGCTGAGCAGCGACTTCGGCCCATCGGGCTGCGCCGGCAGGCCGCCCACCACGCCGTCAGCGGCCTGCTCGTCGTTCAGCAAACGGCCGAGGTCGCCTTCGTTGATCCACAGGTCGCGTAACGTCGAAAAGGGCTGGGCCAGCGCCAGCGCCTTGGCCAGGTAGATGCCGTTGATGCCGCCGGCCGAGGTGCCGGCGATCACGTCGATGACAAAGCGCGTGCGCTCGCCCGCGTCCCATTCGGCCTGCCAGACATCGGTCGGCGCTGCGTGCAGCGGCGGGCCGGCCACTTCGCGGCGCGCCGCGCTGGCGTTGGGGGCGTCGCCGTCGCGCTCGCGCAGCGCCTGCGCGTAGCGCTGCACTAGCGCCGGGTCGCTGGCCAGGCGGGCCAGCCGGGCGTACACGGCACGCGTGCCCTCGCCGTCGGCCAGGGCCAGCTTGTAGCCTTCGCGCGGCGTGGCACAGGCCAGCTCGAACAGTTCGTTGGTGACGCCGTAGATGTAGATGGCCAGCGACACGCCGCCGTACATCACCACACCGAAACGCATCTCGGCGTCGTAGCCTGCAGGCAGGGTGGTCGGCTGCGTCATCGTGGTCTCCCCCAGGTGTGTCGTGTCAGGCCCGTTGTGCGAGGGCGTTGCCAGTGTGCGCTAACGTCCGAGTTGCGCCCACGGAAACCAGTGCCGGTTGGCGAACTTGAACAGCAGGTCGCTGAGCAGGCCGATGAGCCCGATCACGATGATGCCGAAGATGATCTGGTCGGTGGCCAGCAGCGCCTGGCTGTCGGTGATCATGTGGCCGATGCCGCTGGAAGCGCCTATCAGTTCGGCCACGATGACATAGGTCCAGGCCCAGCCCAGCACCATGCGCAGGGTCTCGGCAATTTCCGGGGCGGCACCGGGGATCAGCACACGGCGGATCAGGCTGCCGTCGCTGGCGCCCAGCGTGTAGGCGGCTTCCACCAGGTCGCGCCGGGTGTTGCCCACGGTCACCGCCACCATCAACACCAGCTGGAAAAAACTGCCGATGAAGATGACCGCCAGTTTCTGCGCTTCGCCGATGCCGGCCCACAAGATCAACAGCGGGATGAAGGCACTCGCCGGCAGGTAGCGCGCGAAGCTGACGAAGGGTTCGAAGAAGGCCTCGATGGGCTTGTAGGTGCCCATCAGCACGCCCAGCGGCAGCGCCAGCGCGGTGGCCAGCGCAAAGCCGCCCAGCACGCGCCACACCGTCCAGCCGATGTCGTAGCCAAAGCCCATCTGCGTCAGCAGCACATAGCCGCTTTGCAGCATGGTCAGCGGGTCGGCCAGAAAGGTCTTGCTGACGAAGCCGCCGAAGGTGGCTGCTGCCCACACCGCCACGAAAAACACGAAAAAGCTGACGCCCAGCACGATGCGCGTGCCGGGTTCAACCGGGGTCAGCGGCCGCATGCGGGCTTACTTGATGAAGCGCGTGTCGGCCAGCTTCGACAGGTCGGGCATGGACCTGATGATCCCGGCTTCCAGCAGCAAATCGGCTGCTTCCTTGCTGAAGGCGGCGTGTTCACCAGCAAAGAATTTCTGGTTGGCGGCACGGTCTTGCCAGCGCAGATAGGCCTGGCTTTTCTCGAAGGCTTCACCGCTTTGCTTGACGTCGGCGCCCATGATTTCGAAGCTCTTCTTGGGGTCGGCCTTGATCAGATCAACGGCGTCGAAATAGGCGTCGGCCAGGGCCTTGGCGGCCTTGGGGTTCTCGGCCAGAAACTTGGGCGTGCAGCCGAAGGTGTCCATCACCATCGGGTAGTCCAGCGTGGTGGCAATGATCTTGCCGGCCTCGGGCTTGGCCCGCACGGCGCCCAGGTAGGGCTCGTAGGTCATGGCGGCGTCCAGGCCGTCGGTGCCGGCGATCATGGCGTTGGCGGCGGCCTGCGGGCTGAGGTTCACCACCTTCACGTCCTTGATGCTCAGGCCGTTCTTCTTCAGCATCCAGGCCAGGCCGAAATAGGGCGCGGTGCCGGGCGCATCAGCGGCCACGGTCTTGCCTTTCAAGTCGCTGATCTTGGCGATGCCGGGCTTGACCACCATACCGTCGGCGCCATAGCTTTTGTCGAGCTGGAAGATCTGCGTGGTGGCCACGCCGTTGGCGTTCCAGACCACCCAGGTTTCCACGGTGGTGGCGGCGCACTGGATGTCGCCGCTGGCGATGGCCAGGTGACGGTCTTTCTGCGGAATCTTCTTGATGCTGACGTCCAGGCCGTGCTTCTTGAACAAGCCGGCTTCCTTGGCCAGCGTCAAAGGCGCGAAGCCGGTCCAGCCGCTGATACCAATGGCCACCTTGGTTTCCTGCGCGTGGGCGGACAAGGCCAGTGCGGCGGTGAGTGAAGCGGCAAGGGCAACAGCAATCTTCTTCATGGACGTCCTCGTTGGGGTGGGATTCAAGTGGTGGACCAGAGTGTGGGCAGGCCGGCCGTGTCGTGCAATCGGTGCAAGACCCGCGCCAGCGAGCCGTCGCGCACCGCGCGGCTGGCCGCCTCGATGTCGGGCGCGATGTGGCGGTCTTGCATCATCGCGGGGCATTGCGTGCGCAACAGGGCGTGCGCGGCTTCCAGCGGAGGCGATGAAGTCAGCGGACGCAGGAAATCAATGCCCTGCGCGGCGGCCAGCCATTCGATGCCCAGGATGTGCGCCACGTTGGCCAGCATGGGCTGCAGCCGCCGTGCGGCGAAGGTGGCCATGCTGACGTGGTCTTCCTGGTTGGCGCTGGTAGGCAGGCTGTCGACACTGGCCGGGTGAGCCAGGCTTTTGTTCTCGCTGGCCAACGCGGCGGCGGTCACGTGGGCGATCATGAAGCCGCTGTTCAAGCCGGCGTTGGGCGTCAGGAAGGGCGGCAGGCGCGACACACTGGCGTCGATCAGCATGGCGATGCGGCGCTCGGCAATCGCGCCCACTTCGGCGATGGCGCAGGCCATGGCGTCAGCCGCCAGCGCCACCGGTTCAGCGTGGAAATTGCCGCCGGAAACCATCGCTTCGTCTTCGGCAAAAACCAGCGGGTTGTCGGTGACCGCGTTGGCTTCGATCAACAACACCCGCGCGGCGTGGCGCAATTGGTCAAGGCAGGCGCCAATGACCTGCGGCTGGCAGCGCAGGCTGTAGGGATCTTGCACCCGGTCATCGCCGTCGCGGTGCGAGTTGCGGATGGCGCTGCCCTTCAACAGGGCGCGGTAGTACTGGGCCACGTCGATCTGCCCCGGCTGGCCGCGCAG
>JAYVBO010000235.1:0-1607 GCA_043750435.1 Betaproteobacteria bacterium
CAGGCTGCTGCCGGTGATGACGATGGCCGGCAGGCGCTGGCCGGGCCAGCGCGCGCGCAACGCCACCAGCGCTTCGATCCCGGTGCGGCCCTGCGGCAGGCGGTAGTCCACCAATTGCAGCTGGGGCTGCTGCGCGTTGGGGCCCGCCACCCAGGCCTCCACGGCTTCCACCGTGTCAAAGGCCACCACCTGGGCGCCCCAGGCCTGCAGCAGCACCACCAGGCCTTCGCGCACCGCCATTTCATCTTCCACCACCACGATCAGGCGGCCCTGCAGCGTCAGCCCCAGCGGCGCCTTGACCATGCCGCCGGGCACGGCTTCAATGCTGGCGCGCGGCGTCTTGCCCATCGGCACGGTGATCGAGAACACTGTGCCGTGGCCCAGGCGGGACCGCACGCTGATGGACGCACCCATCAGCGTGGTCAGTCGCTTGACGATGGCCAGGCCCAGGCCCAGACCCTTGCGGTGGTGGGCCTCCAGCGGGCGCTTGCTTTGCGCCTGGAAGAACTCTTCCCAGATGCGCGGCAGGCTGGTTTCGCTGATGCCGATGCCGGTGTCCCAGACCTGCACCAGCAAGGCACCCTGGCGCGGCCGGCAACTGACCAGCACGCCGCCATCGTCGGCGTAGCGGATGGCGTTGCTGACCAGGTTGCGCAGCACGCGCTCCAGCAGCACGGGGTCGGCCATGGCTACGCGCTGTTCGCCGTGGAAGCTGAGCATCAGGCCCTTCTCGAAGGCCACCGGTTCGAAGTGCAGGCGCAGCCGCGCGAAGAGGTCGCGCATGCGCACCGGCGCCGGGTTGACGTCGACGCCGCCGGTGTCGATGCGCGTGATGTCCAGCAGTTCACTGAACAGGCCTTCCAGCGCGTCCACGCTTTCGTTGATGCTGTTCACCAGCGACGCCACTTCGGGGTCGTGGCTGCGTTGGCGCAGCGCTTCGGCGAACAGGCCCATGGCGTGCAGCGGCTGGCGCAGGTCGTGACTGGCGGCGGCGAAGAACTGGGTCTTGGCGCGGTTGGCGGCCTCGGCGGCACGGCGCGCCTCTTCGGCCACGCCCATTTCGATGCGCAGCTTCTGCGCCAGTTCGTCGGTGCGGCTCTTCAACGCGATGGCCTGAGCCAGCGCGTTGCTGTAGGTGCGCGCCATCACTACGGTGATGCAGAACATCAGCGTCAGCACGCAGGCCAGTTGTAGATGGAAAGGCTGGCTGCTGTCACTGGCCACGCGCACGATGGCGGGCGTCAGCACCAAGCCAAGGAAGACCAGAAAGACCCAGCCCTGGGTGGCCAGCAATTGCACCGAAGCCAGGCAGTAGGTGAAGACGATCAGCAGCAGGGCCACCTTGTGATACGGCGAGCCCAGACCCCAGAACCACCAGGCCGCCACGCCCCACATCGCACCCTGGCACCACACCAGCGCCACCCAGCTGCGCCGCCACACGCGCAGCGCTTCGGCCTCGCGGTTGCGCTGCCAGCGAAAGCGCAGGTAATGCGCCAGGCGCACCAGCCACAGCCCGCTGATCACGGCCAGCCAAGTGAGCAAATCCCGGGTGTCGGCGAGTTGCCAGTAAATGGCCATGACCAGGACCATGCCGAACAGATTGCCGG
>JAYVBO010000236.1:0-3817 GCA_043750435.1 Betaproteobacteria bacterium
AGGCACGGTCAACAGCTTGATCCAGATGCCGATCAGCGGCAGGTTCAAGATGACCAGCATCGCATTGCCGACCCACATGCTGGCGATCAGGCCCCAGAACAGCTGCGGGTTGCTGGTCATCACCTGCGGGCCGGGCTGGATGCCCTTGATGGTCATCGCGCCAACCATCAGCGCCATCACGGCATTCGGCGGGATGCCCAGGGTCAGCATCGGGATGAAGCTGGTCTGCGCACCGGCGTTGTTCGCCGACTCCGGACCCGCCACGCCGCGGATATTGCCTTGGCCGAAGGGCACTTCGCCCTTCTTCATCGGCACCTTCTTTTCCACCGTGTAGGCGGCGAAGGAAGCCAGCAGCGCACCGCCGCCGGGCAGCACGCCCAGGATGGAACCCAGCGCCGTGCCGCGCACCACGGCAGGCCAGGCGTCCTTGAAGTCCTGCTTGGTCGGCCACAGGCCCTTCACGTCCTTGGTGAAGACCTCGCGGCTTTCTTCGGGCTGGCCCAGGTTGGTGATGATTTCGCCGAAGCCGAACACGCCCATGGCGATGGCCACGAAGCCGATGCCGTCGGTCAGCTCCGGAATGTCGAAGCTGAAGCGCGGCACACCGGAGATGACGTCGGTGTTGATCTGGCCCAGCAGCAGGCCCAGCAGAATCATCGCGATGGCCTTGACCAGCGAACCCGAAGCCAGCACCACCGCGCCGATCAGGCCCAGCACCATCAGGCTGAAGTATTCGGCCGGGCCGAATTTGAAGGCCAGTTCGGTCAGCGGCGGCGCGAAGGCCGCGATGATGATGGTGCCCACGCAACCGGCGAAGAAGGAACCCAGGCCAGCCGCAGCCAGCGCCGGGCCGGCGCGGCCCTTGCGGGCCATGGCGTAACCGTCGATGGCCGTGACCACCGAGCTGGATTCACCCGGCACGTTGATCAGGATGGCGGTGGTGGAACCGCCGTACTGCGCGCCGTAGTAGATGCCGGCCAGCATGATCAGCGCGGGGGTTGCGTCCAGCGCGTAGATGGACGGCAGCAGCATCGCGATGGTGGCGACGGGCCCGAGGCCGGGCAGCACGCCGATGAGGGTGCCCAGTACCGCGCCGCCGAAGGCGTAGAGCAGGTTTTGCATCGTGAAGGCGACGCCAAAACCGAGGATGAGGTTGTTGATCAGGTCCATGCGACTGTCCTCAGCTAACCAGGAAAGAAGGCCAAAGCGGAATCGACAGCTTCAAGCCCCAGATGAAAATGCCCCAGCTGCCGATCGTGAGGATGATGGAATTGATCAAAGCATCTTTCCAGTGAAACTCGTCGCCGGCCATGGCGGCCACCACGACCAGGATGGGCAGCGAGATGACCATGCCCAGGTGCGGCAGCGTCCAGCCGAAGATGGCCACGGTGGCCGTGATCATGCCCAGCGGCTTCCAGGCCCAAGGGCCTATCGGGTCGCCACCTTCAACTTCCAGCGTCAGGGCCTTGAACAGCACCATGCCGCCCAGGATGGCCATCAGCACCCCGAGACCAAAGGGGAAGTAACCCGGCCCGGGTCGCGCGGAAGCGCCCATGTTGTAGTAGGTCGAGCCCCATGCGAAGGCCACGCCTACGGTGATGAACATGAGTCCGGACCAGAAGTCTTTTTGGCTTTTGATTTTCAAGGCTCGTCTCCACCTGACATTGCGTTGTCGCGAATTCTAGGTAGCCCGCCTCAGGGCTCTGCTGTGGTTTCCACGTAAGGCCGGACCATGCGCAGCCACTTGCGCGCAGGCAGCCCCAGGGGGCCGTAGCGGTCCTCGATGGCCGCGGCGCGCAGGGTCAGGGCCTCGCGCTCGGGCACCACCACACCCTGCCCGGCAACGACCACGGTGTTGCCTTCACGGGTCGGCCGCAGGCTCCACACCTGGTCGGCACCGAAGGCCTCCGCAATGCGCGCGATGCTGCGCTCGAAGCTGGCGTCGCGGCCGAAGAGGTTGACGCTCATGACGCCACCCACTTCCAGCGTGGCGCGACAGGCGGCATAGAAGTCCACGTCGTCCAGCACAGGTGCCGCGGCCTCGTGGTCGTACAGGTCCACGTGCAGCAGGCGCACGCTGGCCGGCGTGGCCTGGGCCAGCCAATCGGCGGCGTCGCCCAGCGCCACTTCGGCGGTTTCGGGCAGCGCGAAGAACAGGGCATTCGCCTGGACCACGTCGGGGTTGATCTCGACCACCGTGGTGGCCATCTTCAGCGCCCCGGCGGTGAAGCGCGTCAACGCCCCGGCGCCCAGCCCGAGTTGCACCGCCTGCCCCTCGAGCAGCGCTTCAGTGGGCAGCCACAGCAGGCTGGCCAGCATGCGCTGGATGTAGTCCAGCTCAATTTGCTGCGGCTTCTTGATGCGCATCGCGCCCTGGATCCAGATCGTGCCCAGGTGCAGGTAGCGCACCCCGGCGTGTTCGGAAATCGTCACGCCGGGTAGCTCAACGGCCGGCTTTCGGGCAGCCGTACGGGCGGGGGGGCGGGCGGCAGTTCGAGCGGCGGGCGTCGAGCGGTCAGGGCTGGGTTTTTTCACTGCGCGACGATAGCGCCGAAGCGGGGCTGCGGCAGGGGCAACCCGGCGCCCTCCACCGCCGCGCGCCATGCCGCCAGCTTGCGCTCGAAAGACCAGCTGGCATTCGCCGGGCTGCTGGACGGCAGCTTGAACACCGGCAGCCCCAATGTGCCGGTGAACCGCAAGCCACGCGCCGACTCGCCGCCGTTGTGGGCGACGGCGGCCAAGCCCGGTGCGCGCTGCCGCAGGCCGGCCAGGTCGTTGAACTCGGCGTCGCGGATCGCGGTGTCCAGGCTGCCCTCGCGGCGGCAAGTCGCGTAGACGTCCCACAGGCCCATGCCGTGGTCCAGCAGCCAGGCCGTGCGTTCGACATAGGCCAAGGCCTTCAGATCGACCTGCCACAGCGCGCCCAGCAGCGGCCAGAAGTGGTTGCGCGGGTGGCCGTAGTACTGCTGCACCTGCAAAGAGGCCACGCCGGGGAAGCTGCCCAGCACCAGCAGCCGCGTGTGCGGGCCGATGACGGGCGGCAGGCCGTGCAGCCGATCGCTCACGACGCGTCGGCCAGCTGCGCGAGCTTAGGCAGCGCGGTGCGTGCGTTGGCCGACGTGGTCTGCGCCGTGTGCGCCAACGTCCAGGCGCGCAATTCGGCCAGCACGGCGGCGATGCGCGGCAATTCGCCAGGCTCATTGCGGCTGGTGGCCCCGGCGGCGCGCTCGGCGGCCGTGCGGTACAGCCAGTGCGGCGGGATGTCGGGCGCGTCGGTTTCCAGCACCAGCGCGGTCTCGGGCAGCGTGCTGGCCAGGGCGCGTATTTGCAGCGCGCGGTCAAAGGTCAGCGTGCCGCCGAAGCCTAGCTTGAAGCCGCGGGCGATGAAGTGTTGCGCCTGCACTGCGCTGCCGTTGAAGGCGTGGGCGATGCCGCCGGACACGGCGATACGGCGCAGACCTTGCAGCAAGGTGTCGGCCGAGCGCCGCACGTGCAGGATCACTGGCAAGCCGGCGTCGCGCGCCAGCTTCAGTTGCGCCAGGTAGAAGCGCAGCTGCCGTTCGCGGTTCAGGCCGGGCACGAAATGGTCCAGGCCGATCTCGCCCACGGCCACCAGTCGCGGGTCGCCGCGGTGCTGCTGCAGGGCCTGCTGCAGGAGGCCGAGGTCGTCATCCTGTGCGCGGTCGACATACAACGGGTGTATGCCCAGCGCGTAGGCAAATCCATGGGCTTGCGCCAGGGCCCGCACGGTGTCGAAGTTCGCCACTTCCACGGCGGGCAGCACCAGTTGGGTCACACCCGCAGCCCGGGCGCGCTG
>JAYVBO010000237.1:0-3817 GCA_043750435.1 Betaproteobacteria bacterium
AGCGCGTGCAGGCGGCTCAGTGCGTCTTCGGCGTCGTGAACCAGGATGGACTCGGTCAGCTCCAGTTCCAGCAAACGGGGCGGCAAGCCGCTGACGGCCAGCACGCCCGCCACACGGTCGACGAAATGGGCCTGCTGAAACTGCAGGGCGGACACGTTGACGGCGATGGGCAGCGACAGGCCCTTGCTGTGCCACAGCGCCGCCTGGCGCACGGCCTGGCTCAGCACCCAGTCGCCCAGCGCCACGATGAAGCCGCTGTCTTCGGCCACCGGTATGAAGCGGCCGGGCGGAATTTCACCCATCTCAGGGTCGCGCCAGCGCAGCAAGGCCTCGGCGCCGACGATGGCGCCGCTGCGCAAGTCCACCTGCGGCTGGTAGTGCAGGCGGAAGCGGCCGCTGACCAGGGCCTGGCGCATGGCGTGGTCCAGGCGCAGGTGCAGGCGGCGGTCGCCCTCGGCGCGCACCTGGTGCAGGCGGAAGGCGGCGCGGCCGCCATGCTTGGCCGCGCGCATGGCGGCTTCAGCGTGGCGCGACAACTCGTCGATGCGCTGGCCGTGCGACGGCGCCAGCGCCATGCCGATGCTGCAGGTGATGGTGAAGGGTGCGCCGTCAACGCTGCAGGGCTGCCCCACCACATTCAGCACGCGGCGCGCCGTGGCTTCGGCGGCGGCCTGGTCGGCGCCGGCCACCAGCACGGCGAACTGGTCGCCGCCCAGGCGGGCCAGCACGTCATCAACGCGCAGGCAGGCCTGGATGCGCTGGCCCACCGCCAGCAGCACGCGGTTGCCGGTGTCGTGGCCCAGGCTGTCGTTGATCAGACGGAAGCGGTCAAGGTCAATGTAGAGCAGTGCGAAGCCCTTGCCGTCGCAACGCGCCTGCGTGGCCGCTGCGTCAACCTGGGCGGCCAGGCCGGCGCGGTTGAGCAAGCCGGTCAGCGCGTCATGCAGGGCCAGCGATTCCACGCGCTCTTCGGCCACCACGCGCGCCGTCAGGTCGCGGAAGGACCAAACCCGGCCGCGCGCGCGGCCCGCGCTGAGCAGCGGGCGGGTCACCCGTTCCAGCACCTGGCCGCTGCGCAGTTCCAGGCGGTCACCGCTGCTGCCCAGCGTCGTGCGCTGCAGGGCTTCCAGGCGGTCGGCGTAGGGTATTTCGCCGGCGCACGGCAGCACCTGCTCGGCCATCCAGGCCTGGATGGCGCTGTCGCTGTCGTTGTCATGACTGGCCTGCAGCAGCCCTTGCGGCAGGCCCCAAATTTCAGCAAAGCGCTGGTTGAAGGCACGCAGCCGGCCGTCTGTGCCAGTGACCAGGATGCCGTCGGCGGTGGCTTCCAGCGTGGCCCGAAGTTCGGCCAGCAGGCGTTCGCTTTCGTCCTGCGCGGCGTGTTCGGCGTTGCGGTCGCAGAGCATGACCAGGGCGTGCGTGGGCGCGCCGCTGTCGCCGTTGCGGATCAGGCCGATGCTGCGCAGCGCGTGCCGCACGCTGCCGTCTGCGCCGGCCAGCAGGGCTTCAGAGCGCAGGGTCTCGGCGCCACCGCCGGCCGCGCCGGCCCACCAGGCCATGTCTTCGGGTGAGTTGGCCAGGTCCAGCGCGTGGACCCCCAGCAGCGCGGCCCGTGGCCGGCCCAGCAAGGCCACCGCGGCGGCGTTGACGGCCACCACGCGGCCGTCGCCCAGCGCCGCCACCCAGGCCGCGTGCGGCAGACCGTCGAGCAGGCAACCCCAGCCCGCATCCGCCGCCGGGGGCGGCAGCAAAGGCGTCAGGGCTGAGGCTTCGGCCTGCTGTTGCATCACGCAGCCAGCGCCTCGGCGTGCGGTTCTCGCTCGATGGCCTCGAAGTAGTACGCCACGCGCGGGCGTGGGTCCAGCGACTGCAAAGCGGCGCCCGGCACCTTGGCCGGCGCCAGGCTGCGGCGTATGCCCAGATCGGGCATCTGTTCCAGGTCCAGCATTTCGGCGGCGACCGCTGTGGCGCCGCGCGCCGCAGCGGCCGGCTCAACCATGTTGTGCACCAGCACGCGCGGCTTCAGCGGGCGGCTGGAATTCACACCCACCACCATGGCGTAGCGGTCGTCGGTAAGTTGCACCAGCGAGCCCGCCGGGTAGACGCCCATCATGCGGATGAAGGAATTCAGCACCGTGGTGTCGTAGCGCTGACGACCCTGCGCAAACAGCATGGCCACGGACTGATGCGGGGTCAAGGCCTGGGCGCCCGATGCCGGGTTGCACAGCTTGTCGTAGCGGTCAACGATGGCCACGATGCGCGCCCCCATGGCCATGCGTTCGCCGCGCTGCTGCACCGGGAAGCCCGTCCCGTCCACGTGCTCGTGGTGCTGGGCCAGCACGGCCATCGCACCCGGCGACAAAGCCATGCGGCGACCGTGGGCCACGCCCTTGGCGACATGGTCTTGGTAGGCCGCCATCTCGCTGCTGCCAAAGCCGTCTTCGGCATGCCGGTAGCGTTCGGCGACGTCTTGCTTGCCCACGTCGTGCATCAGCGCGCCAACGCCCAGGTCGACCAGTTCTTCGGCATTCAGGCCCAGCGTGCGGCCGATCAGCAAGGCAATCACCGTGACATTCAGTGCATGGGCGGCGTTGCGGTCGCCGCCGCCGGACACCAGCCGTATGCCCACGTCTTCGGCCGCCAGCATCTTGTCCAGCATGGCCTGGGTCAACAGGCGCGAGGTGTTGCCGGCTTCCTGCGGCCGGCTGGCCAGCACGCCCATCGCGCCGCGCCAGGCGGCGCCCGCTTCGCCGTACTGCCGTTCACACAAGCGGGCGGCTTCACGCTGCGCGGTCAGCCACTGGGTACGGGCTTGCGCTGCGTGCTGGACGCTGTTCAGTTCGGGGGCAGCACCACCACCCGTCGCCTTGACAGCCGCGGCTACAGCAGGGTCAGCAGCGGCTGCTGGGTCGCCCGCTGCCGCATCGTCAGGCGCATCGGCCAACAGGCTTTTTTCGGGCACCCAGTGCACGCGCCCCAGACCCAGGCCACGCAGGGTGCTGATCTGGTCGGGGCCGGCGATGCGGAAGCTGGACAGCGGGAAAGGATGCGAGAGCCAGCCACCGTCGAGCTGGATGTACATGCCGACGCGAAGATCTTCGACAGCAATGGGGGTGGCGGCCATGCGGACCTCGGTGAGGATTCAGGGAGACGGCCAACTGAGCCCGCCCGATGGCTGGTTTTCGGGATCGGGCTGAACAACTTGAATCGCGGGTGTGGCGGGAACACGGGCTTATTCCACGGATGCCTGCCCAATGGCTGCATGACTGGGATCGAAGCGGCCCTCTGGGCCAGCTACCGCTGTGCGACAGGATAGGCGCGGGCAGCCTGGCGATGCGCGCTGGCATCATGGCCTTCTGACCGCTACAGGGGGACTACATGCCGCAAGATGCATGGGCACACACACAGGTCGATGCGCACACGGGCGCGGTGAATTCACACGGCTTGCAGGAACATCTCCAAGCCGTCGGCGAATTGGCCGCCACGCACGCTGCATCGTTCGGTTCAAGCTGGGCAGCTGTCGCAGGGCGCTGGCACGACCTGGGCAAATACCGCCCGGGGTTTCAGCAGTACATCCGCCAAAACACCGAGGCTCACATTGAGGGCCGCTTACCGTCAGGCAGCGACAAGTCCCACTCGGCAGCCGGTGCGCTGCACGCCCTGAAGCTGTTTCGCCTGCGTTGGGGTGATGGCGGAGAAAAGGTCGCTCGGGCCTTGGCCTACGTCATTGCCGGTCACCACGCCGGGCTGTCCAACTGGACCGCAGACGGCGATGCCGGCGGCCTGGAAACGCGATTGCTGGGCACGGGCGGGGTGG
>JAYVBO010000238.1:0-3816 GCA_043750435.1 Betaproteobacteria bacterium
GGGCCTTGCTCACCAGGTCGGCATTGCTTTGCGCCAGCACACCCTTTTCCAGGTAGATGTTGTCTTCCATGCCGACGCGGATGTGGCCGCCGGCCAGCCAGGCCATGGCCACCGCCGGGAATTCATGCCGGCCGGTGCCGAAGGCCGACCAGATGGCGCCCGCAGGCAGCAGGCTGCGCGCGTACAGCAGCGTTTCAGGGGAGAAGCCGAAGCCGTACTTCACGCCGGTGACGAAGGTCCACATGCCGGGGCCTTGCAGCGTGCCGTCGGCGATCAGATCCAGCGCCAGATGCATGTCGCCGCTGTCGAAGATTTCCAGCTCTGGCTTCACACCCGCCTCGCGCATGGCCGTGGCCATGATGCGCACATTGCGTGGCGTGTTGATCACCACGTCGGGGCCCGAATTCATGGTGTTCAGGTCCAGCGAACAGATGTCGGGCTTCAGCGCCTGGATGTGTTTGATGCGTTCCAGCGGCGGCAGCAAGGTGCTGCCCGGCGCGGCCACGCGCGGGTTGTCGGCGCTGGGGATGAAGCGCCCGCCGGGGCCGGTGGTCAGGTTGATGATGAGTTCGGCGTCGGCCCGGCGGATGCGGTCGACCACGTCGCGGTAGAGCTCGACATCCATCGACGGTTTGCCGGTGGCCGGGTCGCGCACATGGATGTGCACGGCGGCCGCGCCGGCGGCGGCGGCGGCGAGGCATTCATTGGCGATCTGTTCCGGCGTGATCGGCAGGTGCGGCGTCTGCGACGGTTGCGTGATGTTGCCGGTGACGGCGCAGGTGAGCAGGGTTTTCGTCATACGAATGGTCGCTTCCAGTTATTACAGATGCCGGCCGCCGTCGACCACGATGCGCGTGCCGGTGGCGTAGCGCAGCGTGGTGGCGCAGGCCTGCACGGCGGCGGCCACGTCGTCGGCCGTGCCGACGCGGCGCAGCGGCATGCTGGCGGCGGCCTTGGCGTTGAATTCGGCGCCACGGCCGGGCACGAAGCCTGAGTCGACCACGCCGGGTGAAACCGAGATCACCCGCACCGCCGGCGCCAGCGCACGGGCCAGTGCGTCGCCCACCACGTCGATGCCGGCCTTGGCGGCGGCGTAGGCCAGATTGCTGCCGGTGCCGGTGAAGCCGGCGATGGACGAGATGTTGACCACCAGCCCGTCGCCCGAAGCCTTCAACAGCGGCGCGAAGGCGCGGATGGTGGCGAAGACGCCGCGAAAGTTGACGCGCAAGATCTCGTCGATCAACTCGTCGGTCAGCCCTTCCAGATCGGCCGCCGGCACGGCTTTCGTGTGGCCGGCGCTGTTGACCAGGATGTGCGCCATGCCGCCGCACTGCGCGGCCACGGCCAGCGCAGCGGCTTGCAGGCTGGCGCTGTCGGTGATGTCGGCGCGCAGGCCGAAGTGGCTGCCAGCGGCCACGGCGGGCAATGCGGCCAGCGCCAGGTCGGGTGTGCCGCTGCGGTGAACCAGCACGCAGCGCGCGCCCAACTTGGCGAAGCGCAACGCGGTGGCCAGGCCGATGGCGCCGGTGCCGCCGGTGATGACGGCCACGCGGCCGTCCAGGCGGTCGATGGGCGAAAAGTCTGAGGTCGTGGTCATGGGGCTCAAGGTATCGGTGGGTGCGGGAACACGGGTTCGCCCGGCAGCAGGTGGAAGTCGTGGGTCATCAGCGCCAGTTCACGCCCGTCGCGCTGCACGCGTTCGAAGTGGCCGACCAGCGGCGCGGTGACGCCGAAGACCGGGTCGCTGAGCAGCGTTTCGCTGTCGTCAGCAAAGACTTGGGTGATCAGCACGCGGTGGCTCGGCGCCGACACCATGAAGTGCAAATGGGCCGGCCGGTAGGGGTGGCGCAACTGGGCGCGCAGCAATTCCCCGCAGGGGCCGTCGGTGGGCACCGGGTAGCCGGCCGGGTGTACCGAGCGCAGGCGGTAGCGGCCTTGCGCGTCGGTGGTGAAGCAGCCGCGCAGATTCATGTCGGGTTGGCTGTCGTCCTGGTTCTCGTACAGGCCCACCGGCGAGGCCTGCCAGACGTCCACCAGCGCACCGGCCAGCGGCTGCCCCTGGGCGTCGAACACGGTGCCGCTGACCTGCAGGGGCAGGCCGGCCGTGCCCTCGCGGGCGATGTTGTCGTCGGCCGCGCAGCGCGGCGCGTGCTGGCGCCAGAAGGGTCCCAGCAAGGCGGCATGCGATTCGGGCGTGCCGGCGCCGTTCGGGTTGGGTGGGTTGTTCAGCAGCGCCACCAGCGTGGAAACGCCCAGCAGGTCACTGGCCAGGATGACCTCGTTCTTGGTCTCGCCGGTGGCCTGCCCGATGCCGACCAGGAAGGCCACCGCGCTTTCGAATTCGGCTTCGGTGACGCGGGTTTCCAGCACGAATTGGTGCAAGTGCGTGGCCAACCCAGCCATCAACTGGCGCAAGCGCTCGTCGGGCGTGCGGCTCATGGCGTGCAGCACCAGTGGCAGCAGCGATTCGGACGTGGTGGGCAGAACGGGTGGGGTCATGGGCGGTATTCGATGAAGTTACGCGGCGGCCAAAACAATGCAACCGGTTGCATGAAATATAGGTGACCGTTTCGAAGACGTCAATCAGGGCGGTACGCAAACCCGCAAAAGCGGCAGGGACCGGTTGCACTAGGATGGCGCCATGGCGCGCAACAAATTGGCCGCAGGCGGGCCCACCATCCACGACATCGCGCTGCACCTGGGCGTCCACAAAAGCACCGTGTCGCGCGCGATGGACCCGGCGCGCCGCCACCTCATCGGCACCGAACTGCTGCGCAAGGTTGAAGCCGCTGCGCGTGAACTGGGCTGGCGGCCCAACCGCGCTGCGGCGGCGCTGTCCACCGGGCGCAGCCGCACCGTGGGCGTGCTGTTGCCCGACATCACCAACCCCGTGTTCCCGCCCATCTTGCGCGGCATTGAAGACGCGTTGGACGCCGAGGGCTACTTCGCGCTGCTGGCCAACACCGCGCGCCACGACGGCGGCGTGGCCGCCGCACAGATGGCGGTGGAACGCATGCAGGCGCAGCGCGTGGAAGGCTTTCTGGTGGCCACCGCGCTGCGCGACGATGTCTGGCTGGACAGCCTGCGGCAGAGCGGCGCGCGCATCGTGTTGATCAACCGCACGAATGAATGCGGCGTTGGAGGCGGTGGGGTGGCGGGCCAGGCCCAACTGCCGGCTGTCATCAGCGACGACAAACTGGGCATGCGGCTGGCCGTGGACCACCTCGTGGCCCTGGGTCACACCCGCATTGCCCATCTGGCCGGGCCGCCCAGCTTCAGCACCGGCCAGGCCCGGCGCATCGGTTTCGAGCAGGCACTGCAGGCGCACCGGCTGAAGCCGGCTGGCATCGTTGACTGCGCGGCGTATTCGATAGAAGCCGGCGACACCGCGATGGCGCAACTGCTGGCGGTCAAGCCGCGCGGCAAGGCCATTGCGGCGGCCGGCGGGCCGGCCTTCACGGCCGTGGTAGCGGCCAACGACCTGATCGCCTTGGGTGCCTTGCAGGTGCTGCAGCGTGCCGGCGTGAAGGTGCCGCAGCAGGTTTCGCTGATCGGCCACAACGACATGCCGCTGCTGGCCCAGTTGAGCCCGCCGCTGACCAGCGTGCGCATCCAGCACTACGAAATGGGCTATCGCGCCGCCCGCTTGTTGCTGGAAGCGCTGCGCGACGTGCCGGGTACGGCTTCCACGGTGGTGTTGCGGCCTGAACTGGTGGTGCGGGGGTCGACGGCGGCGGTGGCGGCCGGGGCGTGATCAAGGGCAATTGCGCGGTGCTTGCCACTTGTTGCTTCAGGGAAGTTTCAACCCACGCGCGC
>JAYVBO010000239.1:0-1606 GCA_043750435.1 Betaproteobacteria bacterium
ACCGCCACGCAGGTCGGTGGCATCGGTGTTTTCGAAGTCGCTGAAGAAGCCATCCGCATGCACCTGGCGGCCTTCGGCAACGACCCGGTGCTGGCCAACATGCTGGACGCCGGCGGCGAATACGCCTGGCGTGCGCGCGGCGAAGAACACATGTGGACGCCCGACGCCATTGCCAAGCTGCAGCACAGCACGCGGGCCAACAAGTTCGACACCTACAAGGAATACGCCCAGCTCATCAACGACCAGAGCAAGCGCCACATGACGCTGCGCGGCTTGTTCGAATTCAAGGTCGACCCGAGCAAGGCGATACCGGTCGAAGAGGTTGAATCGGCGGCCGACATCGTCAAGCGTTTCGCCACCGGCGCGATGAGCCTGGGCAGCATCAGCACCGAAGCGCACAGCACGCTGGCCATCGCCATGAACCGCATTGGCGGCAAGAGCAACACCGGCGAAGGCGGCGAAGACCCGGCGCGCTACCGCAATGAATTGAAGGGCATCCCGGTCGTGGCCGGCACCCAGGTGTCCGACATCATCGGCAAGGCGGTCATCGAAAGCGACTACACGCTGCAAGCCGGCGACAGCCTGCGCAGCAAGATCAAACAGGTGGCTTCAGGCCGCTTCGGTGTGACCACCGAATACCTGGTCAGCGCCGACCAGATTCAAATCAAGATGGCCCAGGGCGCCAAGCCCGGTGAAGGCGGCCAGTTGCCGGGCGGCAAGGTCACCGACTACATCGGCAAGCTGCGCTACAGCGTGCCCGGCGTGGGCCTGATCAGCCCCCCGCCGCACCACGACATCTATTCCATCGAAGACCTGGCCCAGCTCATCCACGACCTGAAGAACGCCAACCCGCGGGCTTCGGTCAGCGTCAAGCTGGTCAGTGAAGTCGGCGTGGGCACCATCGCTGCCGGCGTCACCAAATGCAAGGCCGACCACATCGTCATTGCCGGCCATGACGGCGGCACCGGCGCTTCGCCGTGGTCGTCCATCAAGCACTGCGGCACACCCTGGGAACTGGGCCTGGCCGAAACGCAGCAGACCCTGGTGCTGAACCGCCTGCGCGGCCGCGTTCGCGTGCAGGCCGACGGCCAGATGAAGACCGGGCGCGACGTGGTCATCGGCGCGCTGCTGGGCGCCGATGAATTCGGCTTCGCCACCGCGCCGCTGGTCGTTGAGGGCTGCATCATGATGCGCAAATGCCACCTCAACACCTGCCCGGTGGGCGTGGCCACGCAAGATCCGGTGCTGCGCAAGAAGTTCTCGGGCAAGCCCGAACATGTCGTCAACTTCTTCTTCTTCATCGCCGAAGAAGCGCGGCAGATCATGGCCCAGCTGGGCATCCGCAAGTTCGACGACTTGATCGGCCGCGCGGACCTGCTCGACACCAAGAAGGGCATAGCCCACTGGAAGGCCAGCGGCCTGGACTTCAGCCGCATCTTCCACCTGCCGCAAATCGAAGCCAGCGCCCCGCGCTTCCACGTCGAGACGCAGGACCACGGCCTGACCAAGGCACTGGACGTGAAGCTGATCGAACGCTGCCAGCCGGCCATCCTGCGCGGCGAAAAAGTGCACTTCATGGAAGACACGCGGAACCTGAACCGCAGCG
>JAYVBO010000240.1:0-3810 GCA_043750435.1 Betaproteobacteria bacterium
GTCGCCGCGCTGGCTGAAGTCGGCAAACCCTTCACCGTGGGCCACGGCGATGGGCAGACGGCTGCCGGCCATACCTTTGAAGAAGAGGCTGGGGCTGTCCAGCACTTCCACCAGCGACAAGCGGGCTTCGAACTGTTCGCTCTTGTTGCGCGTGAATTGGGGCCAGGCCTGGGTGCCGGGGATGATGGCGGCCAGCGCCGCGAACATCTGGCAGCCGTTGCACACGCCCAGTGCGAAGCTGTCGGGGCGGTTGAAGAAGGCCGCGAATTGCTCGGCCAGCGCCGGGTTGAACAGCACGCTGCGCGCCCAGCCTTCACCGGCGCCCAGGGTGTCGCCGTAGCTGAAACCGCCGCAGGCTACGAGGCCCTGGAACTGGTCCAGACGGGCCCCGCCGGTCTGCAGGTCGGTCATGTGCACGTCATGCGTGTCGAAGCCCGCCTGGTCGATGGCGAAGCTCATTTCCAGGTGCGAATTGACGCCCTGTTCGCGCAGGATGGCGATGCGCGGGCGCTGGGTGTGCACATAGGGCGCGGCCACGTCCTGCGCGGGGTCGAAGCTCAAGTGCAGATGCAAGCCCGGGTCGGACGGGTCGCCAGCGGCGGCATGTTCGCTGTCGGCGCAGGCCGGGTTGTCGCGCAGGCGGGCGATGCGCCAGCTGACCTCGTCCCACTGCTGATGTAACGCTTGCAGCGGCGCACTGAACTGGCTTTTGGCGTCGCGCCAGACCTCGACCGTGCCGCGGTCGTTGGTCTTGCCGACGAAGTGGGCGTGCTGGCTCAGGCCGTGCTCGCGCAGCGTGGCCATGACCTCGTTGCGCACGGCCGTCGGCACCTGGATGACAACGCCCAGTTCTTCGTTGAACAGCGCCTTCAGCGTCAGTTCATTGCGCCGTTCGCTGACCTGCCCGGCCCAGTTTTTCGAGTCGCCATATTCAGCGCGGCTGTCCTTGATGCCGTCGCCTTCGGTGACCAATATGTCGACGTTCAGGCTGACCCCGATGTGCCCTGCAAAAGACATCTCGCAAACCGCCGCCCACAGGCCGCCGTCGCTGCGGTCGTGGTAGGCCAGGAGGCGGCCCTGCGCGCGCAGCGCATTGACGGCAGCCACCAGCGACTTCAATTGCTGCGGGGCTATCAGGTCGGGCACTTCATTGCCGAACTGCCCAAGGACCTGGGCCAGCATGCTGCCGCCCATGCGCTTCAATCCATTGCCCAGATCGATGAGCACCAGCGTGGTGTCGCCTGGCTGCAATTGCGGCGTCAAGGTGCCGCGCACATCGTCCAGCGTGGCGAAGGCGGTGACGATCAGTGAGACCGGTGCCGTCACCTGTTGCGCCCCTTGCTCGCCCTGCCAGCGGGTGCGCATCGACAGCGAATCCTTGCCCACCGGAATGCCGATACCCAAGGCCGGGCACAGTTCCAGGCCGACGGCCTTCACCGTGTCGTAGAGCGCGGCGTCTTCGCCGGCTTCACCGCAGGCCGCCATCCAGTTGGCGCTGAGCTTGATTCGACTCAGTTCAATGGGAGCGGCCAGCAAATTGGTGATGGCCTCGGCCACGGCCATGCGGCCCGACGCGGGCGCGTCCAGCGCGGCCAGCGGCGTGCGTTCGCCCATGGCCATGGCCTCGCCGCGGAAGCCCACGTAGTCGGCCAAGGTGACGGCGCAATCGGCCACCGGCACCTGCCAGGGGCCGACCATCGGGTCGCGATGGTTCAGGCCGCCCACGGTGCGGTCACCGATGGTGATGAGGAAACGCTTGCTGGCCACGGTGGGGTGACGCAGCACGTCCAGTGCCACCTGTTCCAGCTTCACGCCGGTCAGTTCCAACGGCGCTTCCACACGCGCCACACGCTGCACGTCGCGGTGCACCTTGGGCGGCTTGCCCAGCAACACGTCCATCGGCATGTCGATGACGCGTTCACCCGCCGGGCCGTCTTCCAACACCAGTTCGCGGTCGTCGGTGGTCACGCCGACAACGGCAAACGGGCAGCGTTCGCGGCGGCACATCTGCTCGAACAGCGGCATCAGGTCGGGGTTGATGGCCAGCACATAGCGTTCTTGGCTTTCGTTGCACCACAACTCTTTGGGCGCCAGGCCGCTTTCTTCCAACGGCACCTTGCGCATGTCGAAAGTGGCACCCTTGCCGGCACCGTCCACCAGTTCGGGGAAGGCATTGCTGATGCCGCCGGCACCCACGTCGTGGATGGCCAGCACGGGGCTCATGTCGCCCAGCGCCCAGCAATGGTTGATGACTTCTTGCGCGCGGCGCTGGATCTCGGGGTTGCCGCGCTGCACGCTGTCAAAGTCGAGCGCGGCGGTGTTGCTGCCGGCGGCCATCGACGACGCGGCGCCGCCGCCCATGCCGATGCGCATGCCCGGCCCGCCCAGTTGCACCAGCAAAGTCCCAGCGCCAAAAGGCAGCTTCTTGACCTGGCCGGCGCTGATCATGCCCAGCCCGCCGGCAATCATGATGGGCTTGTGATAACCGCGCCGCACACCGGCAACGGCTTGTTCGAACACGCGGAAATAGCCCCCCAAATTGGGCCGGCCGAATTCATTGTTGAAGGCCGCGCCACCCAGCGGGCCCTCTGTCATGATCTGCAGCGCGCTGGCAATGTGTTCGGGCTTACCAACGGGGTTTTGCTCCCACGGTTCGTTGGTGCCGGGCAGGTGCAAGTTGCTGACCGAAAAGCCGGTCACGCCGGCCTTGGGCCGCGCGCCGCGCCCGGTGGCGCCTTCGTCGCGGATCTCGCCGCCGGCACCCGTGCTGGCGCCCGCAAACGGGCTGATGGCCGTCGGGTGGTTGTGCGTTTCCACCTTCATCAGGATCTGCGTCGTCTCGTCGCGTGCGGCGTACAGCGGCGCGTTCATATAGCCCTGCGGCAACCAGCGCTGGGTCGGCCCACCCTCCATCACGGCGGCGTTGTCGTCGTAGGCCACGATGGTGTGCTGCGGTGACCTGGCCTCGGTGTGACGGATCATCCCGAACATCGACAGCGGTTGCTCGATACCGTCGATGCTGAAGCGCGCGTTGAAGATCTTGTGGCGGCAGTGTTCGCTGTTGGCCTGCGCGAACATCATCAGTTCGACGTCGCTGGGGTTACGGCCCAGTTTGGTGAAGGCCGCCACCAGGTAGTCGATTTCGTCAGCCGACAGCGCCAGGCCGAATTCGCTGTTCGCGGCGTCCAGCGCCGAACGGCCGGCGCCCAGCACATCGACATGCGCCAGCGGCGCTGCGGCTTGCACGTCGAACAGATGCGCCGCTGCTGCGCTTTCGAAAGCCACGCTATCGGTCATGCGGTCGTGCAGCACGGCAGCCACGGCTGCGCGCTCATGGTCGGCGAGCGGCTTGGCGGCGCTGAGCAAGCCGCTTTTCAAGGTCAGCCGGTATTCGGTGACGCGTTCCATGCGGTGGACTTGCAGGCCACAGTTGCGCGCGATGTCGCTGGCCTTGCTGGCCCATGGCGACACGGTGCCCAGGCGGGGCATCACCACCACGCGCTGGCCTGCGCCGTGGCCGTCAAAAGCGTCGCCGTAGCTCAACAAGGCCTGAAGCTTGTCCAGCAGGGCCGGCGCGGGCGGCGCATCAAACGCGGCCCAGTGCAGATGGCGTGCAACCACGCCAGTGATGCGCGGGCAGGCGGTCTGCAAGTGAGCCAGCAACGCATGGGCGCGAAAGGGAGAGAGCGCGTCGCCGCCCTCGAAGTGCAACAGGTGGAGGGGCGTGGCGGTCATGCTGTCCCGGGCCGGGCGTTGGTGAAAGGCGGGATTTTAGGGCTCGGTGGGATAATCGGCCGATGGCAATCACGA
>JAYVBO010000241.1:0-3800 GCA_043750435.1 Betaproteobacteria bacterium
TAGCCTGGGACTTGCGCAAGACGCAGCCTTACGACATCTACGGCGCCCTTGATTTCGACGTGCCGGTGGGCGTGAACGGCGACACCTACGACCGCTACCTGGTGCGCATCGAAGAAATGCGCCAGAGCAACCGGCTGATCCAGCAATGCAGCGCCTGGTTGCGCGCCAATCCGGGCCCGGTGATCACCGGCAACCACAAGGTGGCGCCGCCTTCGCGTGTGGGCATGAAGTCCAACATGGAAGAGTTGATCCACCACTTCAAGCTCTTCACCGAAGGCATGCACGTGCCTGAAGGCGAGGCCTATGCGGCGGTGGAACACCCCAAGGGTGAATTCGGCATCTACTTGGTCAGCGACGGCGCCAACAAGCCCTACCGCCTGAAGATTCGGCCGCCCGGTTTTGCGCACCTGGCTGCGTTGGACGAAATGGCCCGCGGCCACATGATTGCCGACGCGGTGGCCATCATCGGCACCATGGACATCGTGTTTGGTGAAATAGATCGATGAACTTCTCAGACACCACCCTCGCGCACTTCGCCAAGGAAGTCGCCAAATACCCCGCTGACCACAAGCAGTCGGCCGTCATGGCCTGCCTGGCCATCGTGCAGCACGAGCAAGGCTTTGTGTCGCCCGCAGCCGAAGACGGCATCGCTGCCTACCTGGGCATGGCGCCCATCGCCGTGCACGAGGTGACGACCTTCTACAACATGTACAACCAGCATGCGGTGGGCACCTTCAAGCTCAATGTGTGCACGAATTTGCCCTGCGCGCTGCGTAACGGCGAACAGGCCCTGCAGCATGTCTGCAAGAAGCTGGGCGTCGAGCCTTACGGCACCACCGCAGACGGCCTGTTCACCGTGCAGCCCAGCGAATGCCTGGGCGCCTGCGCCGACGCCCCGGTGATGCTGGTCAACGACCGCCAGATGCTCAGCTTCATGAGCAACGAGCGGCTCGACGAGCTGATCGAAACCTTGAAGGCCAACCGCTGATGGTCAAGCACATCGACCTGTCGAAATTCCAGGCGCGCGGCGTGGAGACCTGTTTCCATGGCCGCCACATGGACCCGCAAATCGTGGCCGGTCTGGATGGCGGCAACTGGCATTTGCAGGACTACGTGGCGCGTGGCGGCTACAGCGCCTTGCGCAAGATCCTGGGCCAAGACGGCGTGTCCGGGAATGAAGGCGGCATGACCCAGGACCAGGTCATCGCCGAACTGAAACTCAGCGCCCTGCGCGGCCGTGGCGGCGCCGGGTTCCCGACCGGCCTGAAGTGGAGCTTCATGCCGCGCATGTTCCCGGGGCCCAAGTACCTGGTCTGCAACAGCGACGAAGGCGAGCCGGGCACCTGCAAAGACCGCGACATCCTGCTCTACAACCCGCACATCGTCATCGAAGGCATGGCCATTGCCGCCTACGCGATGGGCATCAAGACGGGCTACAACTACATCCACGGCGAGATCTTCGAGGCCTACGAGCGCTTCGAGACGGCGCTGGAAGAAGCCCGGGCGGGCGGCTTTCTGGGCGACAACATCCTGGGCAGCAGCTACAGCTTCCAGCTGCATGCTTTCCACGGTTTCGGCGCCTACATCTGCGGTGAAGAAACCGCCTTGCTGGAAAGCCTGGAAGGCAAGAAAGGCCAGCCGCGTTTCAAGCCGCCTTTCCCGGCCAGCTTTGGTTTGTACGGCAAGCCGACGACGATCAACAACACCGAGACCTTTGCGGCGGTGCCCTGGATCATCAACAACGGCGGCCAGTCCTATCTGGAGCGCGGCAAGCCGAACAACGGCGGTACCAAACTCTTCAGTGTGGTGGGTGACGTGGAACGCCCAGGCAATTACGAAGTG
The DNA here is from genome assembly GCA_043750435.1 of Betaproteobacteria bacterium. Classification (GTDB taxonomy): domain Bacteria; phylum Pseudomonadota; class Gammaproteobacteria; order Burkholderiales; family Burkholderiaceae_C; genus Rubrivivax. The sequence goes on from JAYVBO010000241.1 coordinate 1,843, forward strand.
CCGCTGGGTCTGCCTTTCGCGCAATTGCTGGAAATGGCCGGTGGCGTGCGCGGTGGCGCGCTGAAGGCCGTGATCCCCGGTGGTTCGTCGGCACCGGTGCTGCCCGCCAAGATCATGATGGACTGCACCATGGACTACGACAGCATCGCCAAGGCCGGCTCGATGCTGGGTTCGGGCGCGGTCATCGTGATGAACGACACCCGCTGCATGGTCAAGAGCCTGCTGCGGCTGAGCTATTTCTACCAGCACGAAAGCTGCGGGCAGTGCACGCCTTGCCGCGAAGGCACGGGCTGGCTGTGGCGCGTGGTCGACCGCATCGAGCACGGCAAGGGCCGGGCCGACGACTTGGCCCTGCTCGACAGCGTGGCCTTCAACATCAAGGGCCGCACCATTTGCGCCCTGGGTGACGCAGCGGCCATGCCGGTGGAAGGCATGTTGAAGCACTTCCGCGACGAGTTCGCATACCACGTCGAACACAAGACCTGCATGGTCCCGCAGTACGTCTAAGGGACCGCTGAACATGATCGAAATCGAACTCGACGGCCAGAAGGTCAGCGTCAACGAAGGCAGCGTGGTCATGCACGCGGCCGACGCGGCGGGCGTGTACATCCCGCACTTCTGCTATCACAAAAAGCTCAGCATCGCGGCCAATTGCCGCATGTGCTTGGTTGACATCGAAAAGATGCCCAAGCCCATGCCGGCCTGCGCCACGCCCGTGACCAACGGGATGATCGTGCGCACCAAGAGCGAAAAGGCCACCAAGGCGCAGCAAAGCGTCATGGAGTTCCTGCTCATCAACCACCCGCTGGACTGCCCCATCTGCGACCAGGGCGGTGAATGCCAGCTGCAGGATCTGGCCGTCGGTTATGGCGGCTCGGCTTCGCGTTACGCCGAAGAAAAGCGCGTGGTCTTGCACAAAGACGTGGGTCCGCTCATTTCGATGGAAGAAATGAGCCGTTGCATCCACTGCACGCGCTGCGTGCGCTTCGGCCAGGAAGTGGCCGGGGTGATGGAACTCGGCATGGTTCACCGTGGCGAACACAGCGAGATCATGACGGTCGAAGGCCGCAGCATCGACAGCGAGCTGTCGGGCAACATGATCGACATCTGCCCCGTCGGCGCGCTGACCAACAAGCCCTTCCGCTACAGCGCCCGCACCTGGGAATTGAGCCGCCGCAAGTCGGTGTCGCCGCACGACAGCGCCGGCGCCAACTTGGTCGTGCAGGTCAAGTCCGGCAAGGTGATGCGCGTGGTGCCGCTGGAAAACGATGCGGTGAACGAATGCTGGATCGCCGACCGCGACCGCTACAGTTACGAAGCCTTGAACAGCGACTCGCGCCTGACGCAGCCGATGATCAAGCAGGGTGGCAACTGGCAGACCGTGGACTGGAACACCGCGCTGGCCTATGTGGCCGACGGACTGCAGCGCGTCAAGGCCGAATTCGGCACGGAACCTGGGTCGGGCATCGGCGCCATCGGCCACGCCACGTCCACCGCCGAAGAACTGCATCTGCTGGCCAAGCTGGTGCGCGGCCTGGGCAGCCAGAGCGTTGATTACCGCCTGCGTCATGCCGACTTCAGCAACGCCGCCGTGACTGGCCACGCGCGCTGGCTGGGCACCTCGGTGGCCTCGCTGTCCAAGCTTGATCGAGCCCTGGTCATCGGTGCCTTCCTGCGCAAAGACCACCCGCTGTTCGCGCTGCGTTTGCGCCAGGCTGCGCGCCACGGCGCGCAGGTCCACACCCTGCACGCGCTGCATGACGACAGCCTGATGCCGCTGGCGACGCAAATGGTTGCCGCGCCCAGTGCCTGGGTGCAAGCCCTGGCCGACGTGGCCGCTGCGGTGGCCGAGGCCAAGGGCGTTGCGGCGCCTGAGTTTCAAACCGGCGCGGGCACCGTCACCGCCGAAGGCCAGCGCATTGCGGCTTCGCTGTTGCTGGGTGAACGCAAGGCCGTGC
>JAYVBO010000242.1:0-1598 GCA_043750435.1 Betaproteobacteria bacterium
GCCACGCTGTGCAGGCCGGTGTTGTCGGCATCGGCGCCCACCAGCACGGCCAGCAGCGGCGGCACCTGCGGGCTCTCGTCGCCGAAGGCACGCAGGAAGTCGGCGCCCAGGTCGCGGCTCTCGTCCTGCCAGTTGCCCGGCCCGTCTTGCGCGTTGCGCAGCACGATGTAGCGCACCCGTCGAGTAAAAGCGTTGGCAATGAGGGCGCCGCCGGTTTCGTTGCCGGCCCAGACGTAGCAAACCGTGGCCGCCGGCAGCGTCACGCTGCTGTTGGCGCGGGCCAGGCGCAGCACTTGGCGGTCGGTGAAGGGCAGGCTGTCCAGCGGCAGGTCGAAGGCCACGCAAACTTTCGCGGCGGCGTCGTCACCGCCGCGCTGGCGCAGGTCGGCGGCCGGGTTGGGCACTTGCAGCCGCCAGCTCCAGCGCAGGCGTTGCGGCAGCGGCCCGGGCGCCAGGTCGAACACCAGATTGCCGTAGCTGCGGTCGGCGTCCAGGCGCAGCGCGGCGCGGCCGGCGACGCGCTCGGCGCTGAAGCGGGTGATGGGCTTGGTCTGGTTCGGCAGGCCCAGCGGGCGCCAGGCGGCGACCACTTGGTCGCCTTCGGTCAGCGGTGGCAGGATGGGTGCAACGCCAGCGGCGGCTCCGGCACCGGGCGCGCACAGCCAAGCCAGCCCGGATGCCCAGGCCAGCGCCACAGCGGCCAGGCGCCGCGTCATGGCCGCACCTTCAGCAGGTCGACGGCCCGCTTGGCCAGCAGCGGGAACACGCCCAGCAACACCAGCGAAGCGAACACCGCCGGGCTGAGGATGTCGCGCATGGACTGCAACTGCGCCAACTGCGTGCCGGCGTTCACGTAGACCATCGTGCCGGGCAGCATGCCCAGCACGCTGATGCCGTAGAAGGCCGAGGTGCGCATGGCCGTCAGCCCGAAAAGCAGGCTCAGCGGCGCGGGCGGAAACACCGGAATCAAGCGCAGCGTGAACAAGTACAGGCCCCCTTCGCGCGCCATGCCGCGGTCCAGCACGGCCAGCCACGCACTGTAGCGGCGGCGCACAAAGCCACCCAGCACATAGCGCCCACCCAGAAAGGCCAGCGTGGCGCCGAGGGTGGACGCGAAAGACACCACCAGCACGCCCAGGCCGAAGCCGAACAGGGCACCGCCGGCCAGCGTCATCACCGACCCCACCGGCAGGGCCAGCGCGAACAGCGCGATGTAGAGCAAAGCGTAGAGCGCGGCCACGCGCAGCGGGTGCTCGGCATAGGCGCGCGCCAGTTCGGCCTGCGCCGCTTGCAAGGGGGCCAGGCTGAAGAGGCGGCCGCCGTCGAAGGCCAGAAAGACAGCCAGGGCCACGGCGGTGGCCAGCAGCAGCCACAGCTTGTGGCGATGCTGGGCGATCAACACCCGGAGGCCTGGTGCTGGCTCATCGGTGACCGGCAGCAGCAGCGGCCACCATGGGCACGACCGCCGCCAGCCGCTGCTGCTGCAGCGCGGTGATCAGCCAGGCTTCGAAGGCAAAGCCGTCGCCGGCGGCCGTCAGCGCGGTGGCCAGGTCAGCGCCGGCCAGCACGGCTTGCGTGAACCGCGCTTCGTCGGGCGG
>JAYVBO010000243.1:0-1597 GCA_043750435.1 Betaproteobacteria bacterium
GCGATGTTGGCCGCCAGTTCGACCGGCTTCTTGCCGGCTGGGCCGGTGTGCAGGGTGAGCTTGCGGGCGCTGATCTGCTGCACCTTCAGGCCGAGGTAAGAGGCCTCGTCCGGCCGCCAGAGCCAGTTGATGCCGTCGGCCTTCAAGTCTTCGATCAACAGCCATTTCTGGCCGTTGCCCCATTTGATTTCGACGCGCTCGGCCTTCCAGTGCTCGCCCATCAGCGCGCCTTCAAAGCCCTTCACGCGCACCATGGGCGCATGGCTCAGCAGCCACAGACTGCCGTCGGCGGTGACCAGCATCCAGCGGACGGCGGCGGCGGCCCCCAGCAGCAGCAGCACGCCCAGCAACAACACACCCAGCAGCGGCCACAACAGGCTCAGGCCGGTGCGCACAGGCGTGGCCGCGGCCAGCGGCGCCGGGGGCGGCGCTGCGTCGCTGGCGGGTGGAAGTTGGGGCTGGTCCATGCCGCGCTAGAAAGTGATGCCCACGCTGAAGTGGATGCGCGTCTGCCTGACCTCGCGCCCATAGGCCCAGTCCAGGCGCAGCGGGCCGACCGGGCTGCGCCAGCGCAAGCCCACGCCCATGCCGACGGCCGGGTGCAACTGGTTGAAGGTTTCGGCAGCGTTGCCCGCGTCGACGAAGACCGCGCCCCACAGCGACGGGATGGAACTGACGATGGTGTGGGCCAGTTCGCCGCTGACCGTGTACATGGCATTGCCGCTGCCCACCGCGCCGTCCACCAGCGGCCCCAGGCTGCGGTAGGCGTAGCCGCGCACCGAGTCGTCACCGCCTGCGCGAAACTGTTCGGGTTCGGGCACCACGCCGTTGGGGCGCAGCAGCACCTGGCCCAATTCGATCCGGCCCTGGCTGTACCAGCCGCTGCGGCCCAGCGGCTGGTAGCCGGTCAGGCGAACATACAGGCGTGAGAACGGGCCCGAGTCGGCATTGCTGCCATGCGACTGGCCGACGCCGACTTGGCCGGTGAAGCTCCAGCCCTGGGTGGGCAGCACCAGGCTGTCCAACTCGCGCCAGACGCCGTGGTAGTTCAGCGAGGTGGCGATGGCGTTGGTGCGCACCGTTTCGTCCAGCGCCTTGCGCAGCGAGCGTTCGCCCTGCACGAACAGCGAACGCTCGATGCGCTGGCCGTCTTGCGTGCGGCCCACGCGCAGGCGCTGCGACAGCACGGTGTCGGTGTTCGAGGTGAGTTGCTCCACCACGGCGCCGATGAAATTGCGGTAAAGGTCTTCGCCGGCGTGGGTGCTGATGTCGCCGTCCCAGGCCTTGCGCAGCTTGCCGAATTCGACCTTGTTGCGGGCCAGCGCGGCATAGCCGAAAACGCGGCGGTAGGTGTGGTCGACCGAGGCCCGCGGCCCGGTGTTGGCGCTGACGCCCAGGCCGATGGTGTAGGTCTGCAACGGCGCCTCGCGCACCCGCACGTTGATGCGTGCATGCGCGGCCTGCGCCGGGTCGGCGTCCAGCGACACGCTGATGTTTTCGAACAGCGACGACTTCTGCAGCCGCTCCTGGAAGTCGAGCACCAGTGCGTCGGTGACTGGCGTGCCGGCGCTGGCGGCGACCAGGTTGCGCACGGTCT